>NZ_MBLN01000055.1:0-49024 GCF_001854645.1 Pseudofrankia sp. EUN1h
GGCGGGTCACGCGGGGCGGGTCACGCGGGGCGGGTCGCGTTGGCCCATCCCCGCCGCCGCCATCAGTGGCAGCCGCAGCCGCCGCCGCAGCAGCCCCCACCGCCGGCGGTGGGGATGGGAGCGCGCATGGGCGCGGACACGCCCCGGGAGACCGCCACCGCGGCGAAGACACGGGAGGTCTCGGCGTGACCGGCGGGGCAGGACACGGCCGAGGCCGGCGCGTCCTCGTGGATGCCGCGCCGCACCTCGAAGGAGGTGTCGCAGACCCGGCAGCGGTAGTCGTATCTCGGCATAGCCAGAGGATAAGAAGTCCTCGCCCCGTCACGCGGCGAAACGGCGCCCGCCGGCCGAGGAGGGCGCCCCCGGCTTCAGCGGGGATCCTGGGCCGGCACGGCAACGGCTCTATTTGCCGGCGGTCCCGCGATCGGTGGTGCGCCCGTCGGCGCGGTCCGCCGTCCGGGCGCGGGGACGGTTCACCACGATGGCCGCGATCGGGGGGATCACCATCGCGACCAGGGCCATGGCCACCGCCGCCGGTACCGAGACCGGTCGCACGACCGTGCCGGCCAGGATGAACAGGGTGAGAGCGACGCCCATCATCGCCAGGTAGCCGCGCCGCGCGGCCCGGCTCACTCCGGGGAAGCCCCCCAGCGAGCCGGGACGATCACCCGACGGTCGGTGCCGGCCGACGGCGTCTCCCCTGGCCGGCGCGCCGCCGGCCGTGCCACCGGGCCAGCCTGACGTGTCCGAGCCTGCTGGGAAGCCCTGCCGTGGCGCCGTCGTGCTTCCGCCGGCAGTGACGGTGCCACCGGCGGCGACGTAGTGGTCATAGGCGGAGCGGCGAGCGGGGTCGGCGAGGATCTGGTAGGCGAGGGTGATCCGTTCGAAGGCTGCCGCCGAGCCACCGGCGTCCGGGTGCAGCACGCGCGCGCCGCGCCGGTAGGCCGCTCTGATCTCGTCGAGAGTCGCGGCCTGGGACACGCCGAGCAGGTCGTACAACGACGTCCGCCTGGCCATGCGCCATCCCCTCCCACGCGCATCGCGTCGCCCGTCCGTCGGCCGAACCTCTTCGATCGGCCTCCCCGGTCCCGCCCCCTAAGTTCCTCCACGTCCAACACTCAGGCCGGCTTTTCCCCGAATTGACGCCTCAGGTCTCCCCGAGCGCCGCGGGGGCACTTCCGCTAGTCATGATGGTCCTGGTTGGGCGGTTGCGCCGGATGCTGTCACGACTGGTGCGATGCTGTACGTGGCGAACCGCCCACTGTCGGACATCAGGTGTGGACAGACAGCGGTGATCCGGACGGGCGCTGAGGTGGATGGGGAGATGGCGGACCAGCTGGATGAACGACCACGGTCGGGCGACACGGCTCGCCCTGCCCCAGCGGCCGTCGCCACGGCGACCGACGAGGCCGTCTCCGACGGCGCCACCAGGTCGGATGGCGACCTCTCGGAGGATGTAGCCGTCACGGACGATGCGGTCGCGGCTGACGGCGACACCCTGGCAGGTGGCGCCGAGCCGGTCGACGGCGACGGCATCGGCGCGGGCGACGCCGACGTGACGGACGGCGCGGACGCCCACCTGACCGAAGCGGTGGTCGACGGCGAGGCCGCCGGCACCGACCCCGCGGCCACAGCGACGGACGCCACGGATCAGGCGCTCGCGACGACCAGCGCGGACGAGACCGCCGAGACGGGCGAGAACGGCGAACCGAGCGCGGACGCCGACGCCGAGACGTTGCCGGCGACGGCTCCTGACCCGGCGGCCGCCACGGCGATCACGGTTGCGACGGCAGGCACGGCACGGGAGGCGCAGGAGGACCCCGACACGGTCAGGGAGACCGCCGGGATCCTGACCGAGTTCGCCGAGGTCGTCGGCGACCCGCGAGCGGCCTCGCGCCTCACGATCACCGGGCCGGTCGACGTCCTGCCGAGCCTCTACCGGGTGACCGCCGCGGCCACGATCTCCGTCGCCGCGGCCGCGCACGGCGCCGCCGAACTGTGGGCCGCGCGGTCGGGCGAGGACGTCCTGCCGGTCAGCATCGACACGCGGCACGCCGCCGCCGCGTTCCGCAGCGAGCGGCTGCTGCGGATCAGCGGGCGGCCCGCGCCGAGCCCGTGGGACGCGCTCTCCGGCTACTACCGGGCCGGCGACGGTCGCTGGGTCCAGTTGCACTGCAACCTGCCGCACCACCGGGCCGGGGTGCTGGACCTGCTCCACACCCGCGCGGACCCGGCCGCGGTCGCCCGGGCGGTGGCCCGGTACAACGCGGCCGACCTGGAGGCCGAACTCCACGCGATGGGCATGTGTGCCGCCATGGCGCGTGAGGAGCGGGACTGGTGGGCGCACCCCGCCGGGCGGGCCGTGGCCGAGCTGCCGCTCACCGAGACCTCGCAGATCGCCGACAGCGCGGCCGCGCGCGGCGGGCCGTCCGCCGTGAGCCCGCCGAGGGGGACGCGGGCGCCGGCCACGCCCGCCCGGGCGCTGTCCACGCAGGCACAGGCCCGTCCGTCGCCGGCCCGCCCGGCGGCCGGCCTGCGCGTCCTGGACATGACGAGGGTGATCGCCGGGCCGGTGTGCGCCCGGGTACTGGCCTCGTTCGGGGCTGACGTGCTGCGGGTCGGCGCCGCGCACCTGCCGGACGCGCGCGCACTGGTGATCGACACGGGCTTCGGCAAGCGGAGCGCCTTCCTCAACCTGCGGGTGGCCTCGGACGCGCGCCGGTTGCGGGAGCTGGTCACGCAGGCGGACGTCGTGGTGCAGGCCTACCGGCCCAAGGCGCTCGACCGGCTCGGGTTCGGGCCGGAGGCGCTGGCCCGGATCCGGCCGGGCATCGTCTGCGCGACGATCAGCGCCTATGGCCGGGTCGGCCCGTGGAGCGGGTTGCGCGGCTTCGACAGCCTGGTGCAGACCGCGGCGGGCATCGCGCTGGCGGGGGCTCGCGCCAGCGGGTCGGACCGGCCGGTGCCGCTGCCCGCGCAGACGCTCGACCACGCCACCGGCTACCTGGCCGCCTACGGCGTGCTGGACGCGCTCGCCCGCCGCGAGCGGGAGGGCGGCAGCTGGCATGTGCGGGTCTCGCTCGCGCAGACCGCCCGCTGGCTCACGTCGCTGGGTGAGCGCGACACCTTCGACCTGGCCGAGCCCAAGGACGGCGACCTCGACTCGTACCGGCGCACGATGCGCAGCGAGTTCGGAGAGCTCTCCTACATTGCGCCCGCGGGCTCCGTCGGCGGCGCGATTCATGGCTACGACCGTCCGCCGAGCTCCCTCGGCGCGCATCAGGCGGGCTGGGCACCCATCCGCTGAAATGCCGATACGCCGCACTTCTCGACCATTAGGTCCACCAGGCGGCGTATCGGCATTTCAGCGTGTGTGAGCGCATAGGCCGGCGGTTTCCCACGCTCAGAGTGGGCGGGAGTCCTGACCTAAGGCGATCACGCAGCCAGGCCATGGCATTCGACAAACCACGGCTCAGGAAAAGCGGATCAGCCCGAGAAATGCACGCCGCCCTGGGGGTGGAACGATGCCCMGCGGTACCTCCCGCCGCGCCCGACGGCTGGCAGGCGCATGTCAGGCGCATGTTCAGCGCTTGGGTTCGTCGGGGTTGTCGCGGCGGCGGCGCGCACGCGTGCGCGTGCCGACATCGACCTGGCGCTCCCGTTGCCCGGCCGCCGCGGCGGCACGGTCAGCATAAAGGCGCTGCCTGATCAGATTGAGGGTCTGCTCCCGCTCCGTCTGATCCAACCCCGCCGCAAGTGTGTGAAACAAACCATCAGAAGCCGGCCGTCGGCCATATTCACTCGTCGCACCCATACCTGAGGACCTACCCGGGTCATTCGACGGCTATTCACCGGGCCCGAGGACGGTTCATGGTCGCCGAGGTCGGTTCATGGTCGCCGCGACGGACTCCGGTCGGGAACCGCCGGCCGCTTCCCCGCCGACGCGCCCACGGCGGCCTCGGGCCTCCTGGCCCCGGCCCGCGCCGCGCCGCCGGGCCGGGCAGGCCGGGCCGCGTCCGCCCGGACCGCACCAGGACCCATGGCACCAGACGGGGAGGCCGGCGAGGGCAGCGGGAGGCGGGCCGCCGCGCGCCGGCCCCGGCGGGCATCCAGGTAGCTCCGAGCCCTGTCCCAGGGCAGACGGCCGCCGGCGCCAGGCCCAGCCGGCGACGCGGACCCTCGCCGGCTCACCCTGGCCCGAAGCCGAGGCCACAGGTCGGCGGCGCCGGTGTCGGCGGGCAGGGCCCAGTCCTCGCCGTAACGCCCGAGGATCAGCCTGGCCGCCACGCACAGCGCCCAGACGCCGAGGACAGCGCCCACCGCGAGCAGGTCCAGCGCCCCGACCAGCCCGGACAGCACGAGAATGACCACCCCGAGCACCAGGCACACGACCACCAGCCGGCCGACGTCTCGGCGGCTGGCCGTGGCCCGGTCCCGCACACCCGCGTATCGCTTCATGTGACCGCTCTTGCCCAGCGGCGCGCCCGCTATGTCGACACAGGGACCTTCGGCCCGATGTTGCCGCCGCCGCCGAAACCAGATCGCACTCCACCGGTTGGTCGGGTCGGCTCGATGCCCCGCCCATCCGTGCCCTCCATGCTCAGCCGTCATTCTCGATGATTCGGCAATGAAGCAGTTGGAAGCCGTCAGAAGCGGTCAGAAGCGGACGACAGTCGGCCGCGGACCCGCCCGTGGGTCGCCGGCTTCAGAGCGCCGACGGCCCCACAGACGAGCCGACAGGCTGACATAAAAGATCAAACAGGTAGAACGAAACAACGGTTCACCTAGCCGAGGCCAGCCAAGGAGTCAGTAGCGTCTGGCCTCGACGTGCGCCCCGTCGTGCAGTGCCCGCCAGAGCTCGCCAAGCGACCCGAACCGCGCCTCCGGCGGTGCCGCCCGCATCTCCTCGACGATGTGGTCCGGGGCGTTCTGGCCGCGCAGATGCGCCAGCACCTCGGCGCGGTCGGCGGGGAAGACCGCCCGACCGAGCCATCGGGCCAGCTCCGAGCGCTCCTCGACGTCGGAGAGGGTCATGCCGGAGGGCGCGCTCCCGCGACCGATCCCGTCCTGGCGATCGAGAGCCTCCGGCACGTCGTCCGTGGGCGGCTCGGGCGACCTCCACTCGACCGCACGAGGATCCCGCCGCGCCCGGACATATCCACGCACCTCCCCGGCCATCGCCTCATCGAGCTGCGGGCCGTGCTTGGCGCTGCCTCGATCCATCGGCTGCTCCCGTCACATCCGGCTGATGCCGACTACCTCGGCCCGGCCCGCTGCCAGGCCACGAGCTGGATCTACCCGGACGGGTATCGGCAAATCGTGGAAGAGTCGTCGACGGTGCTGCTGGGCGGTAGATCCGGTGCTCGCGCCGACGTTCCCAGAGCGGCTCACCCCGTCAGGACGATCAGGCATCGTCGCCTTGTCGCCTGGACGCCAAGAGGGCGGCACTCGGTGTCAAATTGGAGACATCCACTCCGCTTGGGTACTGAAAGCGGAATGTTCGTACATTTTCGGCCGACACGCCACCTTCTCTGGGGTCGAGGCCCTCTTCTCCGGCGATTCCGCCACAGCACGACCTGATGCGGACGATTATGATCTCAACCCATCAACACAGCGCGCCGCCGACCGCCGGGCCCGACACCGACCAACTTCCCGTAAGCACCCTGTCCAACCACATCGCAGCCCTCGGAGCGAGTCCGGCCCGTCATATGCCMCTACTAGGGACCGCCGGGCCAAGCACCGCCATCAGCCCAGCCCTCAGCGGCCCGAGCCCAGTACCGCCGACCGCTATATGCCTCAACCCGAGACCGCGCCGGGGTTCCTGCCGGATCGGCGAAGCCGACCTGGTAGGTCCGGGGCGCGAAGCGCCCGATGACGAGGCGCTCCCCGCGCCCCGTCCTAGGTGCCCGAAGCGAACGGACGCAGACCCTGAACACGCAGATGCTTCCCGACCATTCGGCAGGGAATGGTGGACGGACCACCGTGTCGGAACCGTCCGGAACCGCCGTCGACGGCGCGGCGGACCTGTCGGCCAACCCAGGGCACCTCGCCCGCCGCCTCCAGCAGGTGATCCACCAGCTGTGGACGGCCTCGGTCTCCACGGAGACCACTCCACCGCAGTTCGTCGTACTCAACAGCCTGCGGGCGTCGCCCGACATCGACCAGCGGACCCTCGGCGAGCGTGCCTGCCTCGACCGCTCCACGGTCGCCGACGTCGTGGCCAGGCTCGTCCAGCGCGGGCTGATCCGCCGCGTGCGCGACCCGCACGACGGCCGGCGCAACGTGCTTCGGCTGACGGTGCGCGGAGAGAACACCCACACGGAGGTGGCCCAACGCGCCGAGGCGATGAACGAACAGCTGCTGGCCCCGCTGGCCAGCGAGGAGCGGATTGCCCTCGTGTCCCTGCTGGGCCGGGTCGTCGAGGCGCATCCGATGAGCCGATCCGGCTCCCAGCCGGCGGAACCCGCTGGCGAGACGTAGAAACGGGGGAAGGGAGCCATCCCACCGGCCTCGGCGCGACAGCTCCCTTCTCCGTGCTCGGGCCTCCACGTGCGTACGGCCCGGCCGATACGCGCGTTACGCGTCCTGCTTGGCCTGCGCGTCCGTGGTGGCCACGGGGGCCGGCTTCGGCGACTCGGGGCGCCAGAAGGTGATCAGCAGGCCGGCCGAGCCGACCACGCCCAGCACCAGGGCGATCAAACCGCCAAGCCAGCCGTCGACGTTGTCATCGATCGTGATCGCGTGGTCGAGCGAGGCGTACCCGGGACCGAACGTCGCGATGGCCAGGCAGACGACCGCGATCATCAGGACGTACTCGTAGCCCTGGCCCGGCTTGAAGATGAAGAAGCCGTTCTTGCGGTGCGCCGTCATCCCGGCGACGACCATGATGCCGATGATCGCGCCGGCGCTGACCGGCGTGAGGAACCCGACGGCCAGACCCACACCGGCGGCCAGCTCGATCAGGCCGCTCGCCCAGGCGTGCATGATGCCAGGCTTGAGCCCCATGCTCGCGAACCAACCCGCGGTGCCCTGGATGCCGCCCGGCCCGAAAATGTGGTTGTAGCCGTGCGCGACGATCGTCAGCCCGACGACGACCCGTAGCACGAGGTCCGCGGTGTCCGCTGCGGTCACGAGGATCTCTCCTTCCCTATGTGGTCAACTGCCTCGCCGGCTCCGCCGCGGCCGGCCGCCTGCCGGTGCGCGAGCCATCGCCGGGGGGAGCGAACACGACAACACGAGCCCATCAGCCGGGAATCTATAGTTTGTGGGCGCTCACTCGCTCGCCGAAGCCGGGTTTACCCGGGCACGACATGCCCGTATCACCCCTTCTCCGCCGATTGGCTAGTCGGGAGCTTGGCACACGTCACGCGTCCGGCGCGCCTACCAGCCGCCAGCCATCGCGGATCTCCGAACCGACCCCACCGAACCCGGCGGGCGCCAGACCGTCACCTGGCCGATCGGTGGGGCATGAGAGCCCCGAGCAGGTCACGGACCTCGTCGTCGGACGTGGCCGCGAAGTCGTCGTAGAACTGGCCGACGGCCAGGAAGTCGGGTGGGTACAGCGGGCAGACGAGCTCGTCCACCTCGGCGCGCACCGCGTCGGCACCCTCGGGTGAGGCGACGGGAACGGCCGCCACGAGCCGACTCACCCCGGCCGCCCGGGCGGCACGCGCCGCGGCGACCATCGTCGCGCCGGTGGCCAGGCCGTCATCGACAAGCACCACCGTCCGGCCGGCGAGCGCCGGCGGCGGGCGGCCGTCCCGGTAGGCGTGCTCGCGGCGCGCGAGTTCCGCCGCCTCCCGGACAACGAGCGCCTCCACCTCGCCATCGGTCAGACCGAGCCGGCCGACGATCGTCTCGTTGACCACCTTGATCCCGCCGGTCGCGATCGCGCCGAGGGCGAACTCCGGCTGTCTGGGGGCACCCAGCTTGCGCACCCCGAACGCATCCAGGGGCGCGGACAGCCGACGCGCGACCTCGGCGGCCACCGGAACACCACCGCGCGGCAGGCCGAGCACGACCACGGGCTCTCCCTCGGGGACGACGAGAGCCACCCGGTCGGCCAGGGCAAGCCCCGCCGCCCGCCGGTCCGAATAGCCAGCCATGCCGAACTCCCTCCCCCCGATCGATCTGCCCGATCCGCCATCCCCTTACCCGCCGATCCGCCTACTCGCTGCGCGCGCTACCCGTGGTTGCCAGCCGGCGGCTGGTGCGCGCCCAGGTAGGCKGCGGTCTGGCGGCCGGCGAGCTCGACGAGGTCCCCGAGCGTCAGGGAGAACTCGTCGAAGTGCAGACCCCAGGACGGTGGCGACTCGATGGCCGGCAGCGACCGGGTGTCGCCGTTCGGGGCCGGCTCGGGCGTCACCGTGAGCCAGGCTCGCCCGCCCGCCTGCTGGCATTCGGCCGTGAGGAAGTCCGGATAGGTGACGAAACCGGTGCCGGCGGCCGGCAGGTTCGCGGGCGACAGCCCAGGTAGGGAGGCGCCGATGAGTGCGGCGGTGGGCAGGTAGGGCTCGAGCACCGCCTTGCCGCCCCCGAGCGCCGCCGGGTTGGTGCACAGCGTCCGCAGGTCGGTGGGGGCGGCCTCGAGGTCGGCCGTGGCCGCGGTGCCGCGCGACGGCGCCGAGGGCAGGCCGAACCGAGCGTCGGCCGGCGCGTCCCCCTCGTAGGCCGAGTACGCGACGACGCAGCCGAACTCGTCGTGCCGCTGGCAGGCAGGGATCTTCGTCAGGTCGCCGCCGGTGAGCGCGCCCGCGTCGGCCGCGACCCGCACGTCCGCGCCGACCAGCAGCGCCGAGACGAGCAACGCCCGCTGGCCGGCGTCGGGCTCGATCTCCTCCTGAAGCAGCCGCAGCAGCATCTCCGCGCCCTGGTCGTCGCCGACGAGTACCACCGGCCGGCCCTGGTTGTCGTTGAGCAGGTAGTCGTTCCAGGCCGACTGGACGTCGGAGAAGGCGATGGAGCGGGCGATGTCGGACGGCCCGTCCGGCTGCAGTCGGGACACCACGGAGTACTGCTCGTAGGCCGGCGCGAACACGCGGCAGACCGTCGCGAACCGGGCCGCCTGTGCCCGGACCACCGCGATCTCGGTGTCGGTCGCCTTCAGCGGCGCGTTGCCGGCCGCGACCCGCGAGACGGTCGGGTACAGGTAGAAACAGTCGGCGCCCGGGTTCGCCGCCGGGCCGAATGGCTCCGTGCCCATCGGTCCGGCCGGGCCGACGGTGGTGGCGTCCAGCCCGGCGGCGCAGTTGTCGTCGACCGTCCCCGGCCGGCACACCCAGACGGTCGGATGCGCGACGGTGAGGTCGGCGGTGTCGATCGCGGGATTCGTCGGCGAGGCCGGCGCGGTCGCCGGGTCCGAGGCCGGAGTCCGGCCGCAGGCGGAACCGAGCAGAAGGGTCAGCAGCAGGGTCAGGACGGCGGGCGGACGGGCCGAGCAGCGGCGCATCGAGACCTCTGAATCGTTGACGAAGGTCGATCGTGCCGGTGCCGGCGGCGGGCGACAAAGAAAACCGGCGGCCCTTGGCCGTCCGTCGGCCACCGCTTTACCGAACAGATCACCGCGTTGCGGGACAGTATGCACCGCCCGTTCCGTCGCTCTCGACCGGATGCCGGTCCGCCGCCCGAAGGGGCGTCTCAACCCACCACCTCGTGGGGGCGCCTCAACCCATTTCCCCGAAAGGGCGTCTCAGCCCGCCACGTCGACGGAGACGCCGTGGATGCGACCCGCCGTGCGGCCCAGCGGCGCACCGGTGCCGCCCCACATCGTCTGGATGATCTCGGCGGCGATCGAGACCGCGGTCTCCTCGGGGGTTCGCCCGCCGATGTCCAGGCCGATCGGAGAGCGCAGGCGGGCCAGCTCGTGGTCGGCGAGGCCGTCCTCGCGCAGGCGACGCAGCCGGTCCTCGTGCGTCCTGCGGGAGCCCATCGCGCCGACGTAGCCCGCGGGCGAACGCAGCGCCGCGCGCAGCAGCGGAACGTCGAATTTCGGGTCGTGCGTCAGCACGCAGACCACCGTCCGCTCATCCACCGGGACCCGGGCGAAATACCGCGCCGGCCATTCGCAGACCACCTCGTGCGCGGCGGGGAAGCGCCGGGTGGTCGCGAAGACCGGCCGCGCGTCGCAGACCGTCACCCGGTACCCGAGGAAGCGGCCCAGCGAGACCACCGCGGCGGCGTAGTCGATCGCGCCGAACACGAGCATCCGCGGCGGCGGCGCGAACGACTGCACGAACACCGTGACCGCGTCCGCCGGCAGGCCGGCCGCCTCGGCCGCGATGCCGGGGGCGGCGATCCGCGGCTCCCGTTCCTCGCCGGTGGTGCCAGGACCTGAGGGAGTGGTGGCGGCCGCGTCCACCGGGGAGCGCTGTCCCGAGGGACCGTAGTGGCGCAGGCCGGTGTGGCCGGCGGCGAGCATGCCACGAGCGTCGTCGATGACGGCGTGGTCGAGCCCCGGCGCGCCCAGGCTGCCCACCACCCGGTCCGCCCAGACGGCCACCTGCCGGCCGACCGGCATCGAGCTGGTCGACCGCTCCGCGCTGGTCGATGGGTCCGCGCTGGTCGGTGGGTCGGCCGGGCCCGAGAGGACGGTGACGAGGGCGACCGGGACGTCGGCCGCGATCGCGTCCAGCACCTCGAAGAGCGGCTCGCCCGCCGGCGAGACCAGCACGTCGATCACGCCGCCGCAGGTCAGGCCGACGGCGAAGGCGTCGTCGTCGGAGATGCCGTAGGTCTCGAGCACGGCCGTGCCGGTGGCGAGCACGTCGGTCGCCACCTGGTAGACGGCGCCTTCCACGCACCCGCCCGACACGCTGCCGAGCGCCTCGCCCGTCGCGTCGACGGCCATCGCCGCGCCGGGCTGGCGCGGGGCGCTGCCGCGCACCCCCACCACCGTCGCGACCGCGAACGACGTCCCGGCGCGGCGCCAGCCGCGCAGCTGCTCGGTCAACTCCCGCATCGTGCCGTCACCCTCCGCCATCGCCAGCCCGCTCGGGTGCCTCAAGGGTTGCGCGCTCGCCGGACACACGCATCCGCCTCCGTGCCGGCCTTCGGCACATTGGGCTATCGCCCAACATTAGCGAGGCATGCCGCCATGGGCCCGGGTATCGAGGTCTCGGTATCGAGGTTTTGGAGTGACCGTCGCGGCGCGGACCGGTAAGAACCACCTGTGCGAGTGGCGGGGCTTCTGTTGGCGGCGGGAGCCGGCCGGCGCCTTGGGATGCCCAAGGGGTTGCTGACGTGGGCCGGCACGCCGCTGGTGGTGAGGGGCGCCCGCCTGCTGACCGCCGGGGGCTGTTCACCGCTGGCGGTGACCGTCGGGGCGGCGGCCGAGGAGGTCGCCGCCGCCCTGGCCGGCGCGGGCGCCACCGACGGCGGCCCGCCGGCCGTGGCGCCGGCACGGGTCGTCCGGGTGGACGACTGGGCCGAGGGCATGGGTGCGTCGCTGCGCGCGGGCCTCGCCGCGTTCACGGCGGATCACGTGGACGCGGTGGTCGTCGCGCTCGTCGACCAGCCGCTCGTCAGCCCCGCGCTCATCCGCCGCCTCATCGGCGCGGCGAACACGGCCGCCGAGGGTACGGACGCCGAGGGCGCCGGCGAGCGGCCGAGGCCGGCGGCGATCGTCGCCGGCTACGCGGGCCGGCCGCGCACCCCGGTGCTACTGCGCCGTGAGGTCTGGCCGGACGTCGCCCAGCTGGCTCGCGGTGACGTCGGCGCCCGTGCCTGGCTGCGCGCCAACCCGGACCGCGTGCTCCAGGTGCCCTGTGAGGACGTCGGCAGTCCCGACGACATCGACACCGCCGCCGACCTGACCCGCCTGACGGCGGACACCAGGCTCCAGCTCGAGCGGCGGGAGGGCCCGGGCTAGGCGGGAAGGCCCGCCGCGCGGCGCCGGCCGGCGCGGGTGCGGCGCGGGTCGGGGCTGGCCGCGTCCGGGAAACGGCGCAGATACTCGCGCTCCAGCTCCATCATCCGCCGGGTATGCGTCTCGAACGCGTCCTCGCTGCCCTCGAGAAACGTCGCGTGCCGGGTCCGGTGCAGCTGGCGCACCTCACGAACCAGAGCCGCGTCGGACAGCTCGCGGCCGGGGATGCCGTCTGGGCGGTGGCTCATTCTCCAGAGCTACCCCCCACCCCAACCCATCAACCCCCTGTCAATGAACCAGCACCAACCGTACTCAAGATCACCCTTCAACCACGGCGACTCCGAACCCGCGACGCACCCGAGCTGGCGCAGGCGCGGCCCCGAGCGACGGGATCCCTGCGGAATCTGCGAAGCCGATTCCGCAGGTCGTGAGGTGGCCCCGCGAGCGTCGCGGCTTCGGTTTGGTGACGTTCAGCGGTGGGTGACCGTGCTGGCGCGGAGGCGCGCCTCGCGGAGGCCCGGCCCCGGAGCGAAGCGAACGGGGTTGGGCCGCAGCGAGGTCGCCGCAGCGCCCATGAGCGGAGGAGGACGGCGCGCGGAGGTCCCGTGGGAGCGACGGGGTCCCTGCGGAATCGGCGAAGCCGATTTCGGAGGTCGTGAGTACGGGGCCGGAGCGCGCCGCCCGCACGGAGCGAACCAATGTCACAGCGGTTCCGGCGTAGGGATCGGCGGAACGGGAATGTCGGGGCCTGGCACCGGCGGGAACGGGTCCGGCGCCGGTGACGGCGGGACCGGGTCCGGATCGGGGACCGGGAGCGTGGGGTCCGGGCCCGGCCCCGGGGGAACCGGCTCGCCGGGGCCCGGCGTCGGACCGGGCGACGGCGGCGGCAGCACCGCGCGGCGCGGCGGCGGCGCCGTCGGCGCCAGGCGCGCGGCCCGGGCCGTCATCCTCGTGCGGCTTGGGAGTGTTGTGGAGCTCATATCGGCCTCCTCTACTGCACCTACCCAACGTCACCCTTCTACCGCCGATCTCGCTCCCCCATGCCCACCAACACAGCGAAATACGGCGCTTGGGGTCCGGCCGCGCTCCGCCCGCCCTACCTGACGCCGATGATCACGGGCGTCGGCGGCCGAGCCCGTTCCGGAGCATTCGCCAAACGCTGGCCCAAATCGGCCACACTGAGCGATGGGGCCAACACGAAAAGGGGGTGACTACCCGCGCGAAGGCGTCCATGCGGCACTCGGCTAGGATCGGCCGGACAAGTCGACCGCCTGGCGATGATGCTGGCCGACGACCACGGGGGCCACCCGTAGCGGATGGTGGGCCGGCCTTGTGCCGGTGATGGGTGACAACCTGGACCGGCGAAGCCGATTCGGAAGGAGCCCCAACCGCGACGGGGTGGAGGGCACACAGCGGCCCGGAGCGGATGGCGCGCTGATACCAGGCGGCAGACGCAACGGGTCAGCGGTATTTGTTCGAGCACCGGCGGCTCGCGCGCGAGGCCCGGCAAGACAGACGGAGGGCGCGGTGGCTGAGCCGATCCTCGCGATCGACTACGGCACCTTCCGTGCGTCCGCGGCGTACGTGGTCGACGGTCAGGTCGAGCTGGTCAGGGAGTCCGCCAGCGGAGCGGTGTCCTGGCCGTCCTCGGTGTTCGCGGACGGCGAGAATCTGATCATCGGGACGCTCGCCGAGCGTMGCAAGCGGATCTGGCCCGCGGCGTACCGCGGCGAGGTCAAGCGGGACCTGCGCCGTGAGGCACCGGTGGTGCTCGACGGGYGGACCTACCCGCCGGCCCGGCTGGTCACCGCGACGATGGCCGCGCTGAAGACCGAGGCGGAGGCGCAGCTCGGCGGGCCGCTGCCACGCGCCGTCGTCACCATTCCCGCGGTCTACGACCCCACCGGCCCGCTGCGCCGGCTCATGATCGGTGCCGCCGAGGCCGCCGGGTTCGTCGACGTCGACCTGCTCGCCGAGCCGGTCGCCGCCGCCTGGGCGCCCCTGGGCGCGGGCCGCCCGCACCCTGGCGACCTGATGCTGGTCTATGACCTCGGCGGCGGCACGTTCGACGCGGCGTTGATCGCGGTCGGTTCATCCGGCCGGCACGAGGTGATCGGGCACTCCTCGCTCTTCGACTGCGGCGGTCGCGACCTCGACCAGCTGCTCTTCGACGAGATCCTCAGCATCCACGGGCCGAGCCTCGAGCCGCTGCTCAACCCGACGGGCCCGGGCGAGGTCTTCCAGACAGCCGCCCGGCGCACCCGCCACGAACTGATCGACTTCGCCAGGACGCTGAAGCACCAGCTCACCGACGTGCCGATGGTCGAGGACGTGTTCGGCCCGGCGGGGCTGCTCGTCGGCATCGACCGTGAGCGCTTCGTCCAGCTCGCCTCGCCGACGCTGGCCCGCACGATGGCCTGCTGCCAGCACCTGCTCGACGCCGCCGACATCCCGGCGGAGAAGCTGGGCGGGGTACTGCTCGTCGGCGGCGGCTCGCGGATGCCGGTGGTCGCGGACATCCTGTCCGGCAAGCTGGGCGTCGCCACCGACTGGCCGTCCCAGCAGCTGTTCGTCCCGTCGGACCCGGAACTCGCGGTCGTACGGGGCGCGGCGGCCTGGGCCGCGTCGGTCTCCACCCGGCGCACGGTCGCGGCCCGGCCCAGCCCCGTCGTCCAGCCGGCCCGCTGGGAGATCCCGGGCGGCACGGCGACGATGGTCCGCTGGCTCGCCGAGCCGGGCGCCCGGTTCGAGGCGGGGACGGTGCTCGCCCGGGTGCGGCTGACCGACGGCTCGCTGTTCGACCTGGCCGCGGAGGCGTCCGGCAGCCTGCTGCACACGCACGCCAGACCGGGCATGTCGATCACCGAGCACGACTGGATCGCCACCACCCTGCCGACCTCGCCGGTGCCGCTCGGCCAGTCGCGGGGTGRCGGCGGCGGTGGCGCCGACCRCGGGGGCGCCGACCTGCGCGGCGGGACGATGGAGCGCTCRCACCGGCCGGCGCACCTCGTCGAGGTCAGCATGCGGGCAACCCTGGCCGGCCACGAACGCGACGTCACGAGCTGCGACTTCTCTCCCGACGGCCGGGTGCTGGCCACCACCAGCAAGGACGGCATCCAGCTCTGGGACGTGGCCACCGGGCGGTCGGTGGACGAGCTGGTCGTCCCCGGCCGCAAGAGCTCGATCCCGAACAGCTGCGCGTTCTCCCCCGATGGCAAACTGCTCGCCATCACCGGCAGCGACAAGATCATTCGACTCTTCGACGTGGCGACCAGGGCCGAGACGATGACGTTCTCCGGACACAAGGGCCCCGTCTACGGCTGCGCCTTCTCCCCCGACGGGACCCTGCTGGCCACCACCAGCACCGACCGGACCGTCAGGCTGTGGGGGGTCTCGACCGGCAAACAGATCGCCAGCCTCACCGGCGAACACCGCGGCTCGATCTACGGCTGCGCGTTCTCCCCCGATGGGCGGCTGCTGGTCTCGGCTGGCGCCGAGGCGATCTTCCTCTGGGACGTCGCGCTCGGCGAGAGCATCATGAAGGTGCCCGGGCACACGAACTTCGCGAACGGGTGCGCCTTCTCGCCCGACGGCCTGCTGCTCGCGACCACCAGCAACGACGGCACGCGGGTGACCGACGTCCCGACCGGCACGACGACGATGACGCTCGGTGGTTCGGCGCAGAGCTGCGCGTTCTCTCCGGACGGCCAGCTGCTCGCGACCGCGAGCACCGACGACGTCGCCCGCCTCTGGGACGTCAGCACCGGAGTCGAGGTCGCAACACTGTCCGGCCACAGCGGCACCGTCATGAGCTGCGCGTTCGCCCCGTTCGGCCTGCTGCTGGCGACGACGAGCACCGATGCCACCGCCCGCCTCTGGGAGATCATCTACACCCGCTAGGCACGGTCCAGCCGCCGGACGCCGTCCGTCGGGTACCGCGTCGCTTGACGCGTAGCCGACGGATGGCTGATCGTTGACGCTCCGATGGCCAGCTCTCGACGCCCGGAACCACGCATGGAATCGTCCGCGTGGCCTAATGACTACGTGGTGTGTCGACCCGTCATGGTGAGTCACCCCACGTTGCCCTGGTCCCCCCTTCTGACGCCGGCCAGAATGGGCCGTTAACCGCAGGTTCCCCGTCCGTCTGTCCGACGCCGGCGCCCGCAGGGCGCCAGAGACGCCAAGCCCGATGAGGAGCGCGCGTGCACAAGGTCCTGGTCGCCAATCGGAGTGAGATCGCGGTCCGGGTGTCACGTGCTGCCCATGAGCTGGGTCTGCGCACGGTCGCCGTGTACACCCCCGAGGACGTGTCGTCACTGCACCGGACGAAGGCCGACGAGGCCTATGAGCTGGGTGAGCCGGGGCATCCGGTGCGCGGCTATCTGGACATCGAGGAGTTGCTGCGGGTCGCCAAGCACGCCGAGGCGGATGCGCTGCATCCGGGGTACGGGTTCCTGTCGGAGTCGGCGGCGCTCGCGGAGGCGTGCGCGGCGGCGGGGGTGACGTTCGTCGGGCCGCCGCCGGCGGTGTTGAGGTTGACGGGTGACAAGGTCGCGGCGCGGAACGCGGCGATCGCGGCGGGGTTGCCGGTGTTGCGGGCGTCGGTTCCGCTGGTGGACGGCGCCGGGGCGGCCGCGGCCGCGGAGGAGGTCGGGTTCCCGCTGTTCGTGAAGGCGTCGGCGGGTGGTGGCGGGCGCGGGCTGCGGCGGGTGGAACGGTCCGCGGACCTGGCGGACGCGGTGGCCTCGGCGGTGCGGGAGGCGGCGGCGGCGTTCGGCGACGGGACGGTGTTCCTGGAGCAGGCGGTGGACCGGCCGCGGCATATCGAGGTKCAGGTCTTCGGGGACGCGACGGGCGCGGTCATCCATCTGTTCGAGCGGGACTGTTCGGTACAGCGCCGTCACCAGAAGGTCGTGGAGATCGCGCCGGCGCCGCGGCTGGATCCGGCGGTGCGTGCCGGGCTGTGCGACGCGGCGGTGCGGTTCGCCCGGCACGTCGGCTACGTGAACGCGGGCACCGTCGAGTTCCTGGTCAGCGCGGACGGCACGTACACGTTCATGGAGATGAACCCGCGGATCCAGGTCGAGCACACGGTGACCGAGGAGGTCACCGGCGTCGACCTGGTCGGTGCGCAGCTGCGGATCGCCGCCGGGGAGACGTTGGCGGACCTCAACCTGTCCCAGGACAACATCACGATCCGGGGTGTGGCGATCCAGTGCCGGGTCACGACCGAGGACCCGGCGCAGGACTTCCGGCCGGACACGGGGACGATCTCGTACTACCAGTCGCCGGGCGGTCCGGGGGTACGTCTGGATGGGGCGACCTATTCCGGCGCGGAGGTCAGCCCGTACTTCGACTCGCTGCTGGTGAAGCTGACGTGCCGGGGCGTCACGGTGGAGAAGGCGTCTCGGCGGGCGCGGCGGGCGTTGCGGGAGTTCCGGATCCGCGGGGTGCGGACCAACATCGAGTTCCTGTCCCGGCTGCTCGCCGACGAGTCGTTCCTCGAAGGCGGCGTGACGACGTCGTTCATCGAGGAACGGCCGTGGCTGCTGGCCGGGGATGGCGGGGCGGACAAGACCAGCCGGATGCTGGCCCGGTTGGCGCACGCGACGGTCAACGGCCACAAGCGGCCGGTCGGCGCGGCGTTCACCGACCCGCGCCGGCTGCTGCCGCCGTTGGACTCGACCGACGGCCCGGACGGGCTGGACGGTTCGGACGGGCTGGACGGGCTGATGGCCGGGTCGCGTCAGCTGCTCGCCGAGGTCGGACCAACCGAGTGGGCGGCCCGGCTGCGGGCCCAGACCGCGTTGGCGGTCACGGACACGACGTTGCGGGACGCGCACCAGTCGTTGCTGGCGACCCGGCTGCGTAGCTTCGACATCCTGGCCGCCGCCCCCGCGTTCGCCCGGCTTACCCCGAACCTGCTCAGCCTGGAGTGCTGGGGCGGGGCGACCTACGACGTGGCGCTGCGGTTCCTGTCCGAGGACCCGTGGGACCGCTTGGCGGCGCTGCGGGAGGCGGCGCCGAACATCTGCCTGCAGATGCTGCTGCGCGGCCGCAACGCCGTCGGCTACACGCCCTACCCGGACGAGATGGTCGAGACGTTCGTGCAGGAGGCGGCGGCCACCGGCATCGACCTGTTCCGGATCTTCGACGCGCTCAACGACATCGAGCAGATGCGCCCCGCCATCGACGCCGTCGTGAACGACACGGCCGCGATCGTCGAGGGCACCCTGTGCTACACCGGGGACCTCACGGACCCGGGCGAACAGATCTACACCCTCGACTACTACCTGCGCCTCGCCGAGCAGTTGGTCGAGGCCGGCGTACACGTGCTGGCGATCAAGGACATGGCCGGGCTGCTGCGCCCACCGGCGGCGACCCGGCTCGTCACCGCGTTGCGGGAGCGGTTCGACGTCCCCGTCCATCTGCACACCCACGACACCGCCGGCGGCCAGCTCGCCACCCTGCTCGCCGCCGCGAACGCCGGCGTCGACGCGGTGGACGCCGCGGCGGCCCCGATGTCCGGCGGCACCAGCCAGCCGAACATGTCCGCGCTGGTCGCCGCCACCGACCACACCGATCGCGCCACCGGCATCCCGCTTGCCGCGCTGTCGGCGCTGGAGGCCTACTGGGAGGCGGTCCGCGACCTCTACGCACCCTTCGAAGCCGGCCTACGCGCACCGACGGGCGCCGTGTACCGCCACGAGATCCCCGGCGGCCAGCTCACGAACCTGCGCCAGCAGGCCATCTCACTGGGTCTGGGCGACCGCTGGACACAGGTGACCGAGTGCTACGCGATCGCGAACGAGCTCCTCGGCAAGCCGATCAAGGTGACGCCGACGAGCAAGGTCGTCGGCGACCTCGCCCTGTTCATCGCCGGCGGCAACATCGACCCGGACACCCTGCGCACCGAACCGGAGAAGTTCGACCTGCCCGCGAGCGTGCTGGGCTACCTCGCCGGTGAGCTCGGCACCCCGCCAGCCGGCTTCGCCGAGCCGTTCCGCGAGCGGGCGCTCGCCGGCCGGCGCCCAGCCCCGCCGGACGCCGAACTCGCATCCGACGACCGGACCGCGCTGGCCGGCGAGGACCGGCGGGCCGCACTGTCCCGGTTGCTGTTCCCCGGACCGTGGCGCGACTACAACAAGGCCTTCGAGCAGTACGGCGACAGCTCCGTCATCCCCACCGAGGCCTTCCTCTACGGCCTGCTGCCCGGCGAACCCGCCAGCGTCTTCCTCGAACCCGGGGTCGAGATCATCGTCGAGCTCGAAACCATTGGCGAACCCGACCGCGCCGGCATCCGCACCCTCTACCTGCGCGTCAACGGCCAGCCCAGGCCCGTCCGCGTCCGCGACGAGTCGATCACCGCCGTCTCCGCCGCCGCCCGCCGCGCCGACCCGAACGACCCCGGCCACATCGCCGCCGGCCTCCCCGGCATCGTCACCTACGCCGTCAAGGTCGGCGACACCATCGAGAAGGGCGCCCGACTCGCCGTCGTCGAAGCCATGAAAATGGAGGCCGCCGTCACCAGTTCCATCTCCGGCACCATCACCGAACTCGCCCACACCACCGGCGACTCCGTCGAGGTCGGCGACCTGTTGGCCGTCATCCAACCCTAGGGGCTCAGGGCAGGGCGTCGAAGTCGGTCCACCACTCGTAGAGGCCGCGGCCGTCCTCGTCGAAGGTGATGAACGCGACCAGGTCGGCGTCGTAGGTCCAGTAGATGTAGAAGTCACCGTTCTCGTGGCCGCAGATCAGCGCGCCCTGCTCGGCGGTCTCGCCGGTGTAGTTCCACCGGCCGACGTGGTCCTTGCCGTTCTTGCAGGAGCCGGAGTCCGTGACCTCGTCGTCGCGGGTCTTGGTGAACTGCGCCAGTGAATCCGCGTCGAAGAAGCTGAACGCGGCGACCGCGTGTTTCTCCCCCGTCGAGATGCAGGTGACGGCGGCCTGGACGGTGAAGTTCTCCTGGCTGGCCGCCGGCTTGCAACCCGACAGCGAGCCGGAGTCCAGCTTGGCCACGAGCGCCTGCTCCGCCAGGCTGAGCGCCGCGGTCGGCGTCGACGGCGGGGCGGAGGGCGGAGCCTTGACCGGAGTTGTCGGCGCCGTCGTGGGCGGAGGACTCGCCGACGTGGTCGCGCCCGGCGACGCGCCGCTCACCACCGTTCCGGTGTCGTCCTTCGGCCTGGCCACGATCACCAGGACGACGATCAGAACCACCAGTACGGCACCGATGGCGACACCGCCGATGATGAGGTTGCGCCGGCTGTTGTCGCGCGCGGGCGGCGGCGGAGGCGTCGGAGTTGGAGGCGGAGCGCCCTGGTATCCGCCCGGGCCGGAAGCCGGCTGGCTCCCGTATCCAGGCCCCGCTGAATAGCCACCGAAGCCCGCCGGCGGAATCTGTCGGACGCCGCCGGGTGCCGGCCGGTTCGCGGMGTTGTGGGCTGGCGTTCCGTATCCCACGCCCGGGAGATAGGGGGTGGTCGGGGCGAGGCCGGTCGGAACCGGCGGAAATGGGGAGGGCGGTACCGGGGAGGGCGACGGCATTGGGGGCAGCGGCGTGGAGCGCGGCGGAACGGAGGGCCGCAGCGCGGGAAGCTGCGGCATCGGAGGTGCCGGCACCGCTGGCGCTGGCGTCGCGGGTGCTGGCGTCGCGGGTGCTGGCGTCGCGGGTGCTGGCGTCGCGGGTGCTGGTGTCGCGGGTGCTGGTGTCGCGGGCAGGCCAGCCGCTGGCATGGCCAGGCGGGAGGAACCCCTCGCGGCGGCGCGGACGTCGTCGTCGAGGTCGACGGGGGTCTGGGCTCGGTCCATCCAGCCGGGCCCGAGAGTGGCCGCGGCGGCCTCGGCGAGGTCGAGCGCGAACGCCCGGGCGGACTGCTGGCGGTGCGCCGGGTCCTTGGCCAGGGCCGTCAGCAGTGCCTGGCTGACCTGGGCCGGCACGCCGGGCGGCGGTGGGGGCGGGGTGTGCAGGTGCGCATCGCGCAGCCTCAGGTAGCTGTCCGTGTCGCCACCGAACAGGGGCATGCCGGCGGCCATCTCGTAGGCGACGACCGCGAGCGCGTACACGTCGACGGTGGGACGTAATGGCTGCCCCAGGAACTGCTCTGGAGCCATGTAACGCGGCGTCCCGACGATGGAGCTGGTGACGGACGCCGTGCCAGCGATGTCCTTCGCGATGCCGAAATCCGTAAGCTTCGCCCGGCCGTCCGCCGTGAACAGTACGTTCGCCGGCTTCACGTCGCGGTGCAGCAGCCCCCGCCGATGCGCCGTCTCCAATGCTCCCGCCACGGCGAGCACCACCGCGCAGGCCCATTCCGGCGCGGCCCGCGACTGCCTCAGCTTGGCCTTGAGGTCGCCGTCCGCCAGCAGCTCCATGACGATGAGGGCCAGTTCGCCAGCGGGTACGAAGTCGTACACCCGCACGATGTGGGGATGCTCGAGCCTGGTGAGAATGAGCGCCTCATCCTCGGGGTGCGTGCCCGATTCCGGAGCGCTCGGCAGCACCTTTATGGCCACGTCGCGGCGCAGCCGGTCCTTGGCCGCCAACACCGTGCCGGCCCCGCCGCGACCAACCTGCGCGCCCAGCGCATAGCCCGGAAGGGCCCGCTCGACGAGCGTCCGATCCACGATCACGGAAGAACACGTCTCCCATCTCCCGGGGCTCGCGCCCACCCGCCGGCGCCGCGCCTCCCCACAGGCACCACGCCTCGCCGGCCGACGACCGGCGAGAGCCGACGCCATCGCGAGCGAGAGGCGGCTCGGCCGAAAGCCCGCCTTCGACGCACCCAAGCATCGCGCCCGCGCGCCGCTCGACCGGATCAACCGTCTCTCACCCGACACGATGCGCCAGGTGCCCCTAATTCTCCACGTTCCGCGATGCCCGCCGTGGCCGGACGAGCACGGCGGGCATCGCGGATCTGCCAGCGCCAGCACCGGCCCGAACGCCGGCGTCAGAGCCAGAGCCATGGGCAACGGGCCACGGGCCGGCCTCAGCGCCGACCTCAGGTCACCGTCGTTCCGCCGTTGCCCGTGCCGCCACCGCTGCTCGTCGCCCCGTCAGGGTTGGTAGTCAGGTCATAGACGGTGACGCCGTCGACCGTGGAGGCGGTGAAATTCTGCTGGACCCACGCGGTGATCGCGGAGGCCTGCTGGCTACCGCCGTTCCCGCGCCCGGAAAGCCCACCACCGATGAAGTAGTGGATCTTTCCGTCGGCGACGTACTTCTGGAACTGCGCGAGTGTGGGCGACGGGTCGGTGCCATTGAAGCCACCGATCGCCATGACCGGCTCATCGGCCGCCAACTGGTACCCGGCGGCGTTGTTCGAGCCGACGGCGGCCGCGGACCAGGTGTACGCGGAGCTGTTCTGCTTCAGCAACGCCACCAGGTCCGCGCCCGGGTCGGTCGCGCCCAGCAGGCCGCCCATGCCGCCGCCCCCGCCGGGGAACCCACCGCCGCCCTGACCACCGGTACCCCCCTGACCACCGGTACCCCCCTGACCACCGGTGCCGCCCTGGCCACCAGGGAAGCCTGGTGTCCCGCCACCGAGACCACGGCCGAAGCCGCCACCGGGTGCCGTGCCGCCTTGCCACGGGAAGCCGCCCTGCCCCTGTTGTCCCTGACCTTGCTGCCCCTGACCCTGGCCCAGTTGGCCCTGGCCGCCGGGAAAGGCGCCGGCGGCGGGACGAGCGTTCCGGCCGCCGGCCGCCGGGCCCGCGCTCGGGAGCGCGCCGGTGTGCGGCGCATCCGCGGTCGCCAGCGCGTAGCTGGTCGGACCGAGCAGGCAGCCGACCAGAGCCAGACCCGCGACGGCGAGACCCGCGCGAGCCGGCATCCGGGACACGCCCAGGAGCAGCACCGCGCCTGCGAGCCCCACGACGAGCACGGCCGGGCGCAGCCAGTCGTGCCAGCCGGCGGTGCGGCCGAGCAGGTGGGCGCACCACCACGCCGTGAGGGCCGTGACAGCGGCGAGCGTGCCGGCGGCCGCCAGGTGCTCGCGGCGCTCCCACAGCGCCACCGACCCCATGCCGACCAGCGCGCCGATCGCCGGGGCGAGCGCGACCGTGTAGTACGGGTGGAAGATCCCCTGCATCTGGCTGAAGACGATGCCCGTCACCAGCAGCCAGCCGCCCCACACCAGGAACGCCGCGCGCGCCCGGTCGGTGCGGGGCGCCCAACGCGGCTGCCGGGCAGCCTCGTCGCCGGCCGCGGAG
Organism: Pseudofrankia sp. EUN1h; assembly: GCF_001854645.1. Classification (NCBI taxonomy): domain Bacteria; kingdom Bacillati; phylum Actinomycetota; class Actinomycetes; order Frankiales; family Frankiaceae; genus Pseudofrankia; species Pseudofrankia sp. EUN1h. The sequence goes on from NZ_MBLN01000055.1 coordinate 23,072, forward strand.
GGCACCGACGGCGGCGTGGCCCGCCACGTCACCCACAGGCCGGCGACGAGCAGCGCGAGCGCGGCCGGCAGCAGCCAGGCGACCTGGCCGCCGATCTCGCTGTTGAACATCCGGCCCCAGCCGGTCTGGCCCCAGCCGCCGCCGGCCGTCGGTGGGCCGAACACCCGTCCGGCCGCGCCGCCGGCGCCGCCGCCGGGACCCCCGCCCACGCTGCCTGTCTCGTCGCCGGTCAGCCGGCCGAAGCCGTTGTAGCCGAGGGTCAGCTCCAGGATGCTGTTGTGCTGGGAGCCGCCGATGTACGGGCGGGCCGACGCCGGAACGAGCTCGACGACGGCGATGTACCAGCCGGCCGAGGCGACCAGCGCGAGGCCGGAGAGCAGCACGTCGCGCACCCGCCGGCCGATCCCCGTCGGCGCCGCGACCAGGTACACCGCGGCGAGCACCGGCACGATCAGGAACGCCTGCAGCATCTTGGTCAGGAAGCCGAACCCGACCAGCACGCCGGCGAGCGCGAGCCAGCGCGCGCTCGCCCGCTCGACGGCCCGCAGCGTGGCGTACGCGGCGCCGATGAGCAGCAGCACCAGCAGCGCGTCCGGGTTGTTGAACCGGAACATCAGTACGGCCACCGGCGTCGTCGCGAGGACGAGCCCGGCGATCAGGCCGGCGGCCGGGCTGAAGGCCCGCCGGACGGTCGCGTAGAGCAACCCGACGGAGGCGACGCCGCACAGCGCCTCCGGCACCAGGATGCTCCACGAGCTCAGCCCGAAGATCCGTACCGACAGGCTCATCAGCCACATCGCGACCGGCGGCTTGTCGACGGTGATCGAGTTGCCGGCGTCCGAGGACCCGTAGAAAAGCGCCTTCCAGCTCTGCCCGCCCGCCTGCGCCGCCGCCGAGTAGAAGGCGTTCGCCCATCCGGACCGGCCCAGCCCCCACAGGTAGAGCACCGCCGTCGCCGCCAGCAGCGCGAGCAACGCCGGCCGGGCCCACCGCGGGTCGTCCGGCCGCCCCCGAGCGACCCGCGCGAGCCGTCCTCGCCACCCCTGGCCGCCGTCTCTCAGGCCGGGCTGCCCCGCCCGATCGGCCTGATCCGCGGCTCCCGGCTGGCCGACCGGTTCGTCCAGACCCGTCGGCATGGCCGGAGCGACCATGGCGGTGGCGCGCGACATCGGCTCGTGCGTTGTCATGTGTTCAGGGTCGCCGGGGCGGCTGTGGTTTTGCTGAACGAGTTCCTAAACGCTGCCAGCAGCCCGGGCGACGCGGCGTGCCGTCCGTCGGCCCCGGGCGTCGCCCTCGCCGGTCCCGCGCGACGCCGCTCCATGATCCGGTGAGATTTTCCGACCTCTGGCGCCGAAGATCCCACCAGATCATGGAGCGGGTCCACCGGGGCGCGCGAAGGATCGGCGCCTCCCGGGGTCCGCGCGATCGGGCGGGGGCCCGCCGGGGTCAGCCCATGGTGCGGGCGCCGTCGAGGGACTCGCGGATGATGTCGGCGTGGCCGGCGTGCTGGGAGGTCTCGGCGATGAGGTGCAGGAGCATGCGGCGGGCCGACCAGCTCGCGCCCGGCTCGAACCAGGGCGCCTCCGGCAGCCGGTGGCCGGCCCCGAGGTCCGGGATGCCGGCGATGATCTCCTCGGTGCGCCGGGCGACCTCCTCGTAGCTCGCCAGGACGTCGGCGAGCGTCTCGCCCTCCACCAGGCGGAACTCGGTGTCACGCTCGCTGAAGCCGTTCGCGAACGCGTCCGCGCCGCGCAGCACGAAGTCCAGCCACCGCCTCTCGGTGAGCGCGACGTGCTTGACCAGACCGCCGAGGGTCAGCTGGCTCACCGTGGTGCGGGCGGCGGCCTGCTCGTCGGTCAGGTCCTTCGTGGTGAAGCGCAGGAAGAACCGGTGGCGCGCCAGCGTCTCCAGCAGGTCGGTGCGCTCGTCGGCGAGCGCGGGGGCGCCGACACCGACCGCGCCGACCTCACCGACCGCGCCGACCTCACCGGTCGCGGCCTCGCCGGCGCCGGCGGGGTCGGCGGCGCCGACCTCGAGGGTGGCGGTGCCGGCGGTGGTGCTCGTGATGGTCGCCATCGTCGCTGGTCCTTCCTGTATGTCCTGCGCCTGTCGGGAGATGACGTCCGACGCCGTGGGATCAGCACGTTCCCGAGGCCCGGGGGCTCCGCCGCCGTCGTCGTCAGAACCGACGCTAGAAGCGATAGCGGCCAGATCCTGTCCTCAATCGACCGGGATTTTCGAGCGACGTGATTTCGGACCAGATCCCGCCGCGCCGGCCCGCGCGCTACCCGGAGCAACACCACCCCTGGGCCGATTTCGGCGCTCCGTCGCCGACGAGACATATGTCCGCGCATGGGCGACCGCCACGTCGACGCGATCGTGCGCTTAGGGTTAGACGGTGGCCATCCGAGTACTGCTCGCCGAGGACGATGCGCTGCTACGGCATGGCCTCGCCACCCTGATCGAGCGGACCGACGGGGTGGAGCTGGCCGGCGCCGCCACGGACCGGCCGTCGGTGGAGCAGGCCGTCCGCGAGCTGTCCCCGGACGTCGTCGTCACCGACATCCGGATGCCGCCGACGCGTACCGACGAGGGCATCCAGGTCGCCGCCTGGCTGCGCCGCGAGCATCCGCACGTCGGGGTCGTCGTGCTCAGCCAGTTCGCCGAGGCCACCTACGCGCTCGCGCTGCTGGAGGGTGGCTCCGCCGGGCGGGCGTACCTGCTCAAGGAGCGCGTCGCCGGGCTGGACGAGCTGCTGCGGGCGATCCGCGCGGTGGCGGCCGGCGAGTCGGTGATCGACCCGGCCGTCGTCGAGGGCCTCGTCGCCGCCAACACCCGGCGCACCCATTCCGAGCTCGACCGGCTGACGCCGCGAGAGCGCGAGGTGCTCAGCCACATGGCCCAGGGCTGGAGCAACGCGGCGATCGCCGCGAGCCTGGTGCTCTCCGAGCGCGCGGTCGAGAAGCACAGCAACTCGATCTTCGCCAAGCTGGGTCTGACCGACGAGCCGGACCTGAACCGCCGCGTCAAGGCCGTCCTGCTCTACCTGCACTCGGGGCAGCAGAGCACCGCCAACGCCCCGGACGGATCGTCGAGCGCCCGCCAGACGCGCCCCGGCGCCGGCCGCGCGGCCCGCGGCGGCTGAAGCAGCGGGGGGGTTAGCCACACCCCTCGACTTGGGTGGTCGCATCCTGGGTTAGAACGGGACGGGCGGACACACTGAATTCATGACCTCCCCCTCCGCCGTCTCGGTCCTTGTCGTGGACGACCAGCGGCCCTTTCGCCTAGCGGTACGCGCCGTCGTCCGGCGCGCGCCGGGATTCGTCCTGGCCGGCGAGGCGGACACGGGCGAGGCAGGTGTCGCCGCCGCCGAGTCGCTACGCCCGGACCTCGTCCTGATGGACGTGAACCTGCCCGGCATCGACGGCGTCGCCGCCGGCAGCCGGATCCGCGACGCCGACCCGCATACCGTCGTGATCCTCTGTTCCACCTACGGCAAGACCGAGCTCCCGGCCACCGTCGCCGAGAGTGGCATGGACTACCTGCACAAGGCGGATCTCGCGCCCGCCGTCCTGCGCGCGCTCTGGGAACGCCGCCCCTTCGACGGCGACTGACCCCAGCCAGCAGCCACCAGTTACCGGCTACCGCCCACCGGCCACCTGTCGCCGGCGGACAGCCCGCGCCGCGGCCGCCCCGCCCTCCGACCGCCTCCTAGGTCGCCTCTGACGGCCTCCGGCCACGCGAGGCTCCGCCATCGTCGCGTGGCCTTTGGCCTAGCCGGACCGCGAGTGGACCGAGGGCCGCAGCCAGGCATTGCGCGGAGCCGGGACGAGAGCGGCGAGCGCTCCGATGACCAGCGCCGCCGGCGGCAACATCAGCAGCAGCCCGCCCGGGAACGCGGCGTCGCCCCCGACACCGGTCGCGCTCGCGATCTCCCACCACACCAGGCGCCCGACCCCGAGGCCGAGGGGAATCCCGACGCCGACCGCGCCGAGCGCCGTCACGCAGGCCGCCGTCACCGCGGCCGCGGCCGTCTGCGCCGGCGTGCTCCCGAGCGTGCGCAGGACGCCGGCCTCGCCGGCGCGCCGGCGCCAGCTGGTCGTCACCGAATGGACCAGCGCGATGGCCGCGAGGCCGCCGAGCACCATCTGGAGCACCTCCGGCAGCCTGCCGATGCCGCCCAGGTTCGCGACCTCCGTCGGCGGCTGCCGCGGTGCCACCTCGTACTCGTCGCCGAGGTCGCCGACGAGCGACGCCACCGGCACGCCGTCGGCGGCGGTGACCAGGCCGTCCCACCAGGGTGCCGTCCGTTGGGTCCGTTCCAGCACGCCCGGGTCGAGCAGCAGGTTGTCACCGAGCCGTTCGCCGCCGACCGGCGGCCCGAGGCCGATGCCGACCACGGTGACCCGTGCCCCGTCGCCGTCGCCTGGGCTGGGCGCGAGGTTGAGGACGTCGCCGACCTCGACGCCGAGGTCATGGGCGGCGTGCGTTCCGACCACCGCCTCGCCGGGGCCTCGGCCAGTTCGCCCGGAGAGCATCGTCCAGCCCTGCTGGCCGGTGGCCGAGTGGACGGCGTACGCGGTGACCTCCACGCAGCCGGGACCCGGCCTCGCCGCGGGCGCCGCCCGGCTCCCCTTGCTGGGGCCCTCATCGGCGGTATCCGCCGGGTCGCAGCCGTCGCCCGCCAGCACCGTCGACCGGGCGACCAGGCTGACGGCGGCTATCCAGGGGTCCACCTTCAGCCGCGCGACGATGTCGGGCCGGGCATCCAGCAGGTCGAGGTCGGCGGTCCAGCCGTAACGGCTGGGATCGCGTATGAGCCGGTCGATGCCGTGCGCGACCGTCGCCGCCGCCACCAGCGCGGCCACCGAGATCATGGCGGTGATGACCGATGGGCGCCGGCCCGACGACGGCCGGTGTCCGGTGAGCGCGAACCGCGTGCCCACCCACAGCCAGGCTGGGCCCGCCCAGGCCGGGCCGGGGCTCAGCCAGCTGGCCCGCACCGGGCCGGCGGCGCGCGCGGCCCCGGTGGCGGCCCGGCCGCGGCCGGCGCGCGCCGCCGACCAGCCCGCGAGGGCCAGGACGACGCCGATGGCGGCCACCGCGGTGATCCCCGCGACCGCGAGGTTGGGCGTGTAGCCAGGATGGGGTTCCAGGTCGGCGAGCGGGCCGATCGGTTCCAGCCGGCCGGCGAGCAGGGGCCCCGTCGCCGCGACCAGCCCGGCGAGCGCCGCCGCCGGGACGGCCGCGAGCACCCGCGCCGCCGCCCTGCCGGCCGGCGTCACGCCGAGCACGGCCTCGATCCGCTGCTCGGTCAGCCGTGCGTAGTGATGGCGCCCGAACGCCACCGCGGCGGTGGCGAGCCCGGTCACCCCGACGACGACGGCGAACGCGACCAGGCCGGTCAGCAGCACCCGGGTCGTGGCCCCGACCCGGGCGTCCGAGTCGGTCGCCGGATGCTGCACCTCCAGGAGCGGGAACTCGGCCGCCTGGGGGTCCTGCTCGTCGCCGGCCGTCGCCGCGGCGCGGGCGAGCGCCGTGTCGGCACGGGCCACCGCGTCCGGCGCCGACACCAGCTTGATCATGACGGTGATGCCGACGGTGGCGATGTCGCCGGCGACGGCGGGCGAGAGCAGCAGCGGTGTCTGCTGGGCCGTCGCGCCGGCCATCCGGACAAGGCCGGTCACCCGCACCGTGAACCGTGCCCCGTGCGGCGTCCCGAAGCCGGTGTCGAAGTTGAAGTAGTCGTCCCTGGTCAGCGCCCGCAGGGTCAGGACGTCGTCGACCTTGACCCCGAGTGACCTGGCGGTCCGCTCGTCGAGGACCGCCTCCGCCGCGTTCGGGTCGTAGTTCCGGCCCTTCACGACGACCGGCGTGTACACGCCGACGTCCGAGCCGACCGGGTGGCCGGCGAGCATCCCGAGGTACACGACGCCCGGCCGGTTCTCCACCCGGGCCKCGGACGCCGCGGTGACCCAGACGGACTGCAGGCCGGGTACGACCGCCGCGGCCCTGGCCGCGAGCCCCGGCCCGGCGGGCACGGTGATCTGCAGATCCGGCACGGCGGTCGCGCGTTCGAGCCGAGCCGGCGCGGTCCCGGTGCGCCGGGTCAGCGCGGCCGCGCCGCCGACGACCGCGCCGACCAGCCCGACGAGCAGCCCGAGGGCGACCAGGCTGGGCCAGCGGCGCCGCAGCTGCCCGAGGGCGATCATGCGGACGGCGCCGAACACCGGGGCTGCCATGTCTCAGCCGCCGTTCCGACCGGGCTCGCCCGGCACCGGCGTCGCGCGCTCGTCCGGCTCGGCCGCGCCGGCAGGAACGCCGCCCGTCAGCGCGTCGCCGCCGCCTGTGGTCGCCGGCCCGCCAGCGGCTGTCGCCCCGCCAGCCGCCGAAGGAGCGACGGCCACCGACGCGACCGCGGCGACCGAGTCCGGGGCGCCATCACCACGGCCGGCAACACCGGCACCGGCACCGGCACTGACGCTGGCACTGGCGGACGGGGTCACGCGACCGGTGGAAGGAGCGGCGAGGCCGCTGGCGACGCTGCCCGTGTTGTCGGCCAGCGGGACGACGCCGTCCAGCCGCACGCCCGCGGCCGGCGCCGACTCGATCACGAGCGAGCCGCCGATCGCGCCGATCCGGTCGCGCATGTTCGTGAGGCCCTGGCCAGCGAGCCGCCGCCGTGGGTCGAAACCGGGGCCATCGTCGGCGACCGTGAACGCCAGCGCGTCCTCGCGCTCGGTCAGGACGATCTCCACCTGGCTGCCGGGCGCGTGCTTGGCGGCGTTCTGCAGTGCCTCCAGGCAGCAGAAGTAGACGGCCGCCTCGACGTCCGGCCCGTGCCTGCCGACGCCGTCCGTGGCCAGCCGCACGCCCAGCGGGGAGCGAGCGGCCGCGGCCCGCAGCGCCTCGGTCAGGCCGGAGGAGCGCAGCAACGGCGGGTAGATGCCCTGCGCGAGGTTGCGTACCTCGGCGATCGCGGCGCTCACCTGCTCGGCCATCTCGCCGATCAGCTCATCGGCGGCCTCGGCGTCCTCGGTGACCAGGTCGCGCACCAGCCGCAGGCCGATCGCGAGCGATACCAGCTGCTGCTGGGCGCCGTCGTGCAGGTCCCGCTCGATCCGGCGCCGCTCGGCGTCGGCGGCGGCGACCAGCCGGGCCCGGGACACCCGCAGCTCGTCGTTCACCCGGCGCAGGTCGACCAGCGCATCCCGCAGGTTCGCGTCGAGCTGCCGGTTGTGCAGCACGGCGCCCAACCGGGTGCCGAGCTCGGCGAGCAGCCGGTCCTCGGCCTCGCTGAACCGCGGGTCGTCCACCGTCCGCTCGACGACGAGCAGGCCGAGCAGCGCGCCGCTGGCCCGCGCCGGGACGACGCGCAGCTGGGTGCCCGGCCGCGCCCAGACCAGCCGTGGCACCCACAGCGTCAGCCAGCCGGGACCCGCCACCCTGGCTCGCGACAGGGCTACCAGGTCTCCGGCGGACAGGGTGAGCGTGCCGCCCGGCCGGCCCCGGCCCAGGCCGTTGTCGACGCGCTCGGACCCGCTGCCCTGGTTGGCCGCCGCCGCCGTGGCCGTGGCCGCCGTGGGTGTGGGCGTGGCCGGCGGCGGATCGAAGGACCGGCGCGGCGGGGGCTCCGGCAGCACGACGGCGGCCGTGAGCCGTCCGCCGGCCCCGGTCCAGATCTCGACGCGGCGAAGCGTCAGCGTGCGGCGCAGCGCGTCGGCGAGCTGCACGAGCGCCTGTTCCAGCGGCACGTCCCGGCTGGTCTGCTCGCCGAACGTCGCCAGCACGTCGTCGGGCCGGAATCGCCCGCCGCGCACGGCTCGGCGGGCCGCGCGCCTGGCCGGTATCCGCAGCGCGACGCTGAGCGTCGCCGCGGTCGCCGCGCTCACCAGGACGGGCATGAGGAAGCCGGCCCCGTTGTCGGCGGGGATCCGGCCGAGCGCGACCACCGAGGCGGCGAGCGCACCGGCCCCGACCAGCGCGAACGAGGCGACGTCAGCGCCGAGAAGCAGCACCTGCTCCGCGTGCCGCCGTGGGCCGCCGAACCAACCGGCGACCGTGCCAGCGACGGGCAGCAGCACCGCCGCCGCGATCGGCAACCACCAGGGCGGGTAGCCGGCGCCCAACAGCCGCGGCACGGCGCACAGCGCGGCGATGCCGGCGGCGGCGAGCACGGCGGCGATCAGCAGCAGGCGCCGCGGCCGCGGCGTCGTCTCGCGCGCGCCCGGCGCCGCGGCGGGCGGCAGCAGGCTCACCGGCGCACCTCGCCGCGTCCAGGCCGTCCGGTMATGGCAGGTCCTCGCGGACGGACGGGCTCTCGACCTGGCCGTCGCGCATGGTCACGATCCGCTGCGCGCCGGCCGCGACCGCGGCGTCGTGGGTGACCATCACGATGGTCTGGCCCCGCGCGTGCAGCCTGGTGAACAGGTCGAGCACCTCGGCGGCGCCGGCGGAGTCCAGCGCGCCCGTCGGCTCGTCGGCGAGCAGCAGCGTCGGGCTCCCTGCGAGCGCCCTGGCGATGGCGAGCCGCTGACGCTGGCCACCGGACAGCGTCGCGGGCAGCGCCTCGGCTCGTTCCAGCAGGCCGAGCACGTCGAGGAGGTCCTGCGCGCGGCGGATCGCGGCACGCCGGCCGAGACCGGCGAGCCGCGCGGCGAGCACCACGTTGTCGGCCGCCGTCATGCTCTCCAGCAGGTGGAAGAACTGGAACACCATGCCCACGTRCCGGCGGCGCAGCCGGGCGAGCCTGGTCTCGGACAGCTCGCCGAGCGCCTGCCCGGCGACGACCACGGAGCCGTCGTCCGCGCGCTCCAGCCCGGCGATGACGTTGAGCAGGGTGGACTTGCCGCTGCCGGACGGACCCGTGACGGCGACGAACTCACCGGGCCAGACCGTGAGCGACGCCCCGCGCAGCGCCTGGACCGGGGCCACCTCCGCGTCGAAGGTCCGGTGCACGCCGACCACGGCGACGACCGGCTCCGACGAGGGCTCCCACCGCTCGGGGCCGCCCGCCGGGTCGTCGGCGACGCCCTCGGCGCGGGTGTGCTCGGCGGGGATGCCCTCACCGGGCGTGGGCGCGGCAGGCGTGCCCGCGCCACCTGGACCGGCCGAGCCCTGGCCCGTCGCGATCGCGCCGACAGCGGTACGCATCCACACCCCGTCTCCCCGGCCCAGCTCCCGCACCTCGCGACGGCCGGCGTCGCGTTCCCATGTTCCCAAGGACGTCCGCCTCCGGGGGCGTGTTTCCAACCGCATGATCGCGCCCCTGGCGGGCTGGCAGGCCTGGTCCGGACAGCGCGGATCACCCCGTAGTTCGGGGACACCAGGATTCCAACGTGTTCTCGCGCCGAGGGGAAGCGGGATAACCGCCCCACCTGGGTGGTGCTGGCCTCCCCGGCGGCTCGCTGGCTGGCACCGTCGCTCCGCGGTGCCGCGCTGACGCACAGTCGTCCCGCTGCCCGCTGCCCGCTGAGCCCATCGGCGCACGGCCGGCAACGAACGGACCACAGCGACTTCCGCCCCGACGTCTCAACGAGGAGACCGCGATGACCAGCACCAGCCCGACCACCTTCCCCTACGGCGACGTCACCGCGGTGCCCGCCGCGGGCAAGGTCGCCTCGACCGGCCAGGACCCCTCGGCCGCGGGCGCGGACGTCAGCACCGACGACGCCGCGGACCGGACCACGGCCGACGCCGTCAGCCGCGCGGCCTGACCACGTCCGAGGGGCACTCCTGGGCGCCGCGGCATCGAGGCGCCCACACCGGGACACGAGCGGGCTATTGATCGGGTATTCCGCATCCGCGACGCTTCGTACACAGTCGTGCGCCAAATACCAGAGTGGTCTGTCAGCAGTCCGACCGTTTCTCGCCGCGATTCACCTGAATGAGCCGAGCACACTTGGGGATGTGCAAACCATGGCCCGACACCGAGTCGACTCCCGGACCGCCCCGCGGGTAGCCACCGCCGCGCCCCACCGCCGTTCCGGCGGTCGGCACGCGGCTCGCCCCGCGACCCAGGCGACCTCCCGGGCCGTGGTTGCGCGGCGCATCGCCATGCCCGCGGCCACGGTCGCGGTCGCGAGCGTGGTCACCATCGGCGGCGCCGTCGCCTTCGCGACCAGCTCGCAGGGCGCCACCAACGCCACGCACGCGACCACGTCCATCAGCAACGCGCCCACCGGCGCGACGGCCCCGAACAGCGCGCCGCCGGCGGCGGGGGCCGTCGGCGCCGCCTCGGGCGCGGCCCAGCCCACCGCCGGCGCGGCGGTCGCGCCGTCGCCCGCGGACGCGGCGGCGATCACTGCCGCGATCCGGTCGAGCGAGCTGACCAGCCTGGTCTCCCCGACCTCCTACGAGGTCGCCGACATCGAGATCGCCGGCAGCGACCCGAACTGGGCGCGGGCCGAGCTGACGCCGGTCACCGCCGACGTCGACCGCGCCTACGGCGTGCTGCGTCGGACCGCGTCCGGCTGGCAGCTGGCGCAGCTCGGCAGCTTCGAGGTCGGCTGCACGCTCGTGCCGCCCCAGGCCCGCGCCGACCTGGCGCTCGACTGCCCGCCGCCCTCGGCCACGACCTACAGCGCCTAGGCCGGCCATCACGTAGGCCGACGGGGCTCGGCCGACCGGTCACCTGACCGGTCGGCCGATTCTCTGTTCCCCTGACGGCTGGTCCCCTGACGTCTGGTCCACTGGCTGCCGGCGGCGTCCTCGGCCGGCGAGGGCCTTGGCCCGACGCCACAGCGCCATCCGAGATCAACCCATCGTTACCGGTGTCGGGATTTCCATCCCGGGATGACTACCAGGCCCGCCCGATCCACGACCAACAGTGCGCGCTCACAACGAACGCGCGTTTTGGCAGGCAGACTGGGCTGATGGCATTGCGCAGTCCCGCCGCCGGGCGCCGTCGCCAGCCGGAGGTCACCCGGGACCGGCTGCTCGCCGCCGCCGTCGACCTGTTCGCCGAACGGGGTTATGACGGCGTTCGCGTCCGTGACATCGCCGACCGGGCGGGGGTGACCACCGGCGCGATCTACTCGCACTACCCGGACATGGCCTCGCTGCTCGCCGACGCCGCCGGACGGGCCGTCGACCATGCCGTGCAGGCGGTCGCGCACGTCGGGCACGGCGAGCTCGGCGACGCGCTGCTGGCCGCCGCCACGTCGACCGCGGCCGGCCGTCGGCTGTCCCGCGAGCAGGCGCTGCTGCTCGAGGCCATCGTCGCCGCCCGCCGGGAGCCGACGCTACGCAAGGCGCTCGGCGAGGTGCTGCGCGAGCGGTTCGAGCTGGTGCGCGGCGCCATCGAGCAGGCGCGCCAGGACGGCGAGTTACGCGACGATCTTTCCCCCGACGCCGTCGCCTGGTTCCTCTACCTGGCCCCGATCGGGTTGCTCACCGGCCGGGCCGCCGGACTGGCCGGCCCCGATCTCGACGAGCTGCGCGCGGTCTTCGAGGCCGTCGTCAGCGGCCTGCGCATCCCGCCGGCGGCCAGCTGAGCCGAGCGCCTCGCGCCCCGGACCTCCCGATCGCCTCGCGCCCGGCGGGAACCGGGGCATGCGTGCCCCCGCCGATCAGCCGATCAGCCGATCACGAGAATCGCATAACAGTTGTTAGCTATCGTCTAGTCCGCCACTGTCCAACGAGGCCGGGCGCGACGCGGCGCGCGGCCTCGGACGGCCGCCGCGCTCCGGCGGCCGGCGGGTACTCGGAGGAAATCATGCGGCGCACCCTGTTCGGCGAGGAACACCTACTCCTGCGGGATGCGTTCCGCGCCTTCCTGGCCGAGCACGTGACGCCGTACCACGCCGACTGGGAGAAGGCCGGGATCGTCGACCGGGCGGTCTGGACGGAGGCCGGCAAGCAGGGCTTCCTCGGATTCGACGTTCCCGAGGAGTACGGCGGCGGCGGGCAGGACGACTTCCGCTACAACGCCGTCGTCACCGAGGAGTGCGGGCGGGCGGGCACCACCGGCCTCGGCTACGCGCTGCACAACGACGTCGTGGCGCCCTACCTCATCAAGCTCTGCACCGACGAGCAGAAGCGGCGCTGGCTGCCCGGCTTCTGCTCCGGCGAGATCGTCACCGCGATCGCGATGACCGAGCCGGGCGCGGGCAGCGACCTGCGCGGCATGCGGACCTCGGCCCGCCGGGACGGGAGCGACTGGCTTCTCTCCGGCTCCAAGACGTTCATCACCAACGGCATTCACGCCGACCTCGTGGTCGTCGCCGCGCGCACCTCCGAGCTGAAGGGCGGCCGCGGGCTCTCGCTGTTCGGGGTGGAGCGCGGGATGCCCGGCTTCACCCGCGGGCGCAACCTCGACAAGGTCGGGATGAAGGCGCAGGACACCGCCGAGCTGTTCTTCGACGACGTCCGGGTACCGGCGGCGAACCTGATCGGCGAGGAGGGGGCCGGATTCCTGCACCTCGTCGGCAACCTGCCCCAGGAAAGACTCTCGGTCGCGGTGCTCGCCGCCGCGTCGATGGAGGCGGTGCTCCAGTACACCGTCGAGTACTGCAAGAGCCGCAAGGCCTTTGGCCAGTCGATCGGCAGCTTCCAGAACAGCCGGTTCCTGCTCGCCGAGCTCGCCACCGAGACCCAGGTGGTACGCACCTTCATCGATCGGTGCATCGAGGAGCTGGTCGCCGGCAAGCTGACGGCCGAGGACGCGGCGATGGCGAAGTGGTGGTCGACGGAGCTGCAGGTCAAGCTCATCGACCGTTGCCTGCAGCTGCACGGCGGCTACGGCTACATGACGGAGTACCCGGTCGCCCGCGCCTACCTCGACGCCAGGGTGCAGACCATCTACGCCGGCACCACCGAGATCATGAAGGAGATCATCGGCCGCGGCCTCGGGGTGTGACCCGCGCTGTGTGAACGACCCTCACGTGCACGAGCTCGGCCGGCACGAGCTCGGCCGGCACGAGCTCGGCCGGCACGAGCTCAGCCGGCGCCGGATGGCGGTTTCGCCGACCGCTTGGCAGCGGCTGGCTTCTTGGCGGGTTCCCGCTTGGCCGGTTCCCGCTTGGCCGGCTCGGCCGCGCTCGGCCGCCCCGCCGGTCGCTTCGCCACGGCCGGCTTCGCGGGTCCCGCCTTCTTGGCCGGCGCCCGCTTGGCCGGGGCCCGCCTGCTCGCCGCGCCGGCTGGCCGCTTCACCGCCGCCGGCTCGCCGGCCGGCTCCGCCAGGCCGTAGACCCGGCGCGCATTGCCCGCGCCCACCATGACGGCGACGCGGTCCGCGTCGTCGGTCGTCCAGTCGCCGTCCGCGATGCCCGCGGCCAGGAAGGCCGTGAGGGCCCGGCGGAACAGCCGCGCGCCCAGCAGGTACAGCTCGGCAAGAGCGAACGCGTCCGTGGAGAACAGCAACTTGCCGAACGGCGCAAGCTCCAGCGCCTCGGCGAGCACGGTCGCGCTCGCCCGCCCGACGTTGTGGGTCGCCAGGCCTACGTCCAGGTAGACATGCGGGAACACCTGCGCCAGGTAGCCCGCCTCCCGGTGGAACGGGTAGCAGTGCAGCAGCAGCACCGGTGCCTCGGTGGCTGCGAGCGCCCGGAGTAGCTCGGTGAGCAGCAGCGGGTTGGCCCGCGTCAGGTGCAGGTCGGTGTCCCCGTAGCCGGTGTGGATCTGTATCGGCAGACCCAGGTCGGCGCCCGTCCAGATGAGGAAGCTGTGCAGCACCGGATCCGCGAGCCGGATCGGGGCGCCGGCGCGCAGCCGGCCCACCCAGGACCGTACCGCCGCGATCACCACCCGGTCGGTGGGACGCTCGGCGGGCAGCTCCAGGCCCACCCGGTACGCGGCCACCGACTTCACCCCGACGACGGGAGCCCTGTCACCGGCGGCGGGGCGGGCCCCCGGCCCGCCGCCGGCCGCCGCCCGCGCCGCGAGGCGGGCACGCACCTGGTCGGGGAAGTGGGCCACGCCCACCTGGCCGGTGACGATGTCGAGCGCCACCTGCTCGGCGAGCGGCTCGAGTCGGACGACGTCGTGCCCGCGGCCGCCCGCGGCCGCGGCGAGATCCGCGGCGCTGGTGAGCCGCTCCGGGGCGAACCCGGTGTCGACGCAGAAGTCGACGATGCCGGCGGACCGCAGCATCCGCGCAGCCACCTCGTCGGCGCCGAGCTCCGCCCGGCGGGCGAGGTAGTCGTCCGGCCGGGCGTGCGCGGGCAGGTCGAGCACCGGCGCGCAGTAACGCCGCAACGCGAAGCCGAGCTGGCTGTCGAAGAACGAGGTACCCGGCGGGCCCGGCTGGTCGGCCTCCGTCATGACCCGTTCGAAGTCCGGGCGGTCCAGCTCGCGCCGCACCAGCCCATGGCAGTGGTGGTCGACCAGCGGGAGCGTTTCGAGCGTCTCGATCCGTGGCACCGACACGCCGAGGGCTTCCCCCGGATCGCCACGCCGCAAGCATGGCTGGCCCTCCGCACGAGCTCAGCCTGTGGATAACCTGTGGAGAAGTGGGGGTGGCCTGTGTACAAGTAGGCCGACCGGCCTCCCGCTACCGGGCTTACCGGCTTCGACCGTCCTCTGTGCAGGGGTTTCCAACGCCCCGTCACCTGTGGACGGCTGTGGACAGTGTCTCTGGTTCGCTCCGTGCGGGCACCGCGCTCCGGCCCCTCACTCGCTTCGCTCCCGAGGGACCTCCGCGCCCACACGGTCACCTACCGCTGAACGTCACCAATCCAAGGTAACTGTTCCCCGGGAACAGTTCAGCCYCGGAAAGTCCACTCCGCTGGGACATGGCCGGGCCGGCATCCAGCTGCGATGGTCAGTTCATGACCTCACCCACGGAACTGGATCTGCTGCGCGAGCTGGAGCCGGTCGCCGCGGCGAACATCGACCGGCACCTGGGTCTCGCCGCCGAGTGGATGCCGCACGAGTACGTGCCGTGGGGTCTGGGGCGTGACTTCGACACCCTGCCGTGGGAGCCGGAGCAGTCGGCGCTGTCCGACGTCGCCCAGATCGCCTTCGAGGTCAACCTGCTCACCGAGGACAACCTGCCGAGCTACCACCGGGAGATCGCCTCGGCGTACGGCCGCGACGGCGCCTGGGGCACCTGGGTCGGCCGGTGGACCGCCGAGGAGGGCCGGCACGCGATCGCGATGCGGGACTACCTGATGGTCACCCGCGGCGTCGACCCGGTGGCGCTGGAACGCGGCCGGATGCACCAGATGGAGCTCGGCTACGACAGCGGCAACAAGACCCCGCTGCGGGTCATGGYCTACGTGACCATCCAGGAGCTGGCCACCCGGATCAGTCACCGCAACACCGGCCGGTTCACCCAGGAGCCGGTGGCCGAGAAGCTGCTGGCCCGGATCGCCGCCGACGAGAACCTCCACATGATCTTCTATCGGAACCTCGTCACCGCCGCGCTGGAGCTCGCCCCGGACCTGACCGTGTTGGCCATCCGCGACGAGGTCCTCAACTTCGACATGCCCGGCACCGGCATCCTCGACTTCAAGAGCAAGGCCCGCCAGATCGCCGACGCCGGCATCTACAACCTGCGCGTCCACCACGACGAGGTGGTGACGCCAGTGCTGCGGCAGTGGCAGTTCTTCGCGCTGGAGGGCCTGGGCGGCGAGGCCGAGCAGGCCAGGGCCGAGGTCGCGACCTTCCTCGAGGGACTCGACGCCTTCGCCACCCTCCAGGAGGAGAAGCGCGCCGCCCGGGCCGCCCGAGCCGGCCGGGCCACCGGCGAGCTCGCCGCCCAGGCCTGAGCCGGGCAGGATCTGGCCACTCCCTCCGCAGCCGCGGGGAGGGCGACCGGCCCACCGGTGCGCGGTGCCAGCTCAAACGGTCGTGCCGGCCCCAACGGYGGCCGGGTACGTGAGGTAGTCCATAGTGTCTCCTCGTGGGCAGCCATCGCCGCCGGAAATGGCACGTGACCACATTCCCAGTCGTGGTCGCGACCTTCGGCGTCGTCGCCCTGGCCATCGGGTTGATGTTCGGCGGACTGGGTGGCGGCAGCGAGAACACCGACCTGCTGCTGACGAGCCCCTCACCCAAGATCTCGGTCTCGCCCGCTCGCGAGTCCTCGTTCTCGGCGCGCGACACGCCGACGTCGTCCTCGACCGCGTCAGACGACGCGACCTCGACCGGGACGGCGAGCCCGGCCGCGTCGCCCGCCACCCGCCCGTCAGGCGGCGCCACCCCGCGGCGGACCGCCACGCCGTCCCCGTCGCCTGACCCGGACACCGGACCAGGCGACGGCGGAGGGGGCGGAGGCGGAATACAGCTCCCCCCGATCGACCTGCCCACCTGCGTGCAGACCGACCACGGCCTCCGCTGCCACTGAGCCGCTGCCACTGGGCGGCGTGCGGTCCGGCTACGCGAGCCCCCACCGGTTCGGCTGCGCCTCTGGCCGGCTGGTCAGTGCCGCCAGAGCGTCTGGGCGACGACCTCGTCAGGGGTGGCGTCCGCGAACTGGTCGATCTCCGCTCGACGGACGAGAAGAATCGTGTCGTGCAGCTCGGGGCCGAACGCATCGAGCAGGACGGCGTCCGCCTCGAACGCCGTCACGGCGTCGGCGAGCCGGGCCGGCAACGGCACTATGCCGCGCCGCGCTCGCTCGTCCTCCGCCAGCGAGGCCGGGTCGACGTCGACCGGCTCGGGCAGGCGCGCTTCGCGGGCCGCGACACCTGACCGCCCGGCGGCCAGCAGGCCCGCCAGCAGCAGGTACGGGTTGGCGGTCAGGTCGAAGCACTTGACCTCGAGGTTCGGGGACGCGGCGGCCCATCGCTCGGGGCTGAGCTTGACGCCCAGCTCGGCCTCCACGTCCGGCGAGTGCACCGACCGTCCGCCGACCGCGAGGCCGGTCACCAGCCGCAGCGCGGCCTCTCGGTTCTCCACCCCCCAGCAGGCGAACGCGCCCGACCAGCGCGACGGCGCGAGCCGCAGGTAGGAGGCGACGCTGGGCGCGCCGACCGCCAGCAGCGCGGGCAGGTGGTCGAGTATCCCGGCGGCGAACCGTTCGCCCAGCTGGCTCAGTCCAGCCGGGCCTCTCCCGTCGATGAGCACGTTCCAGCGTGGGTTGTCCTCCATCCCGAGGCTCAGGTGCACATGCCCGCCGTTACCGACGCCGTTTGGGACGACCGCCGGTGAGAACGAGGTACGCAGTTGGTGCCGAGCGCCGACCGCGCGCACGGTCTGGCGGACCAGAACGCTGCTGTCGGCCGCCCCGAGCGGGTCCTCGGCCGCGACGGACACCTCGAACTGACCTGGCGCGTACTCAGGGTGGATCTGCTCGACCACCAGCCCCTGCTCGGTCAGCGCCTGGACGACATCGCGCAGGTAGTCGGAAAGCTCGATCACCCGATCCATGCCGTAGGCGGGCCCCCTGGCTATCGAGCCTGGCGCCGAGAGGTGCTGCCAGCCCTCGGCGTAGACGTTCCATTCGATCTCGATGCCCGCCCGCGCCTGGAAGCCGTCGCCGCCGTGGAGGCCGGCGAGCGCGTCGATCTGGCGGCGCAGGACCTCCCGGGCGTCCTGGGGATGCGGCCGGCCGAGCTGGTCGAACCGGTCGGCCGGCGCCCAGGCCCAGCCCGGCTGGGCGGCCAGCGGCACCAGCCGGTCCAGGTCCGGGCGCAGTCGCAGGTCGCCGACCGGGCCCCCGGCATAGCGGCCGGACGCGATCCCGTCGGTCAGCCCGAACGCGTCGAACACCGGTGAGACCCCGACGCCCGCCTGGACGGCTCGTTCCAGTCTGCCGACCGGCACGCCCTTGACCCGGGTGATGCCGCTGTTGTCGACCCAGGTCAACGCCACCACCGCGACGCCGCGCGAACGCAGATCCGCCGCGATATGCGCCGCCTTGTCCTCATCCGCCGACATGCCGACGCCATCGCTCACGGGCACCCCTCATGGCCAGATGGGTGACACAGAAGCCCGCGCGCGCGGGCCACTTCCGTCAGTGTGCCGCCACGACCACCGAACGCACCAACACGCGGACGACGGGTGGAGACCATCGCGGCCGCGCGGCCGAGTTGAGACAGCCCGCCGGAGGGCACAACCCACGCGTCAGCGCAGGTTGTGCAGCACTTTCCCGACGGCGGCGTCGACGGTGGCCGCCATGGCGTCGACACCGGGCGCCGAGGCGCCCGCGGTCTCGGCGCGGTCGACGGTGAGCCACGGCGCGACCCAGCCGGAGCGGGCCAGTTCGTCGTACTCGTGCGCGACCCGGGCCTGCAGCGCGTCGTCCGCCTCGAACCTGTCGACGCCGCGCCCAGCGTCCGCCGCCGCGCGGGAACGCGCCTGAGCTCGGGCGACCTGGACAGGCACCCGCAGCAGCACCTGCAGGTCCGGACGAGGAAGCGCCAGGTCGCCCAGCTCGATCGCGGCGACCCAGTCGCGGAAGCCGGCGCGTTCCTCGGCCGGTAGCCGGGCGGCGCCGTAGGCCGCGTTCGAGGCGACGTAGCGGTCCACCAGTACCACCCCGTCACCGGCCGCCGCCGCGTCGAGCTCGGCTCGCGCGTTCGCCCGGTCGAGCGCGAACAGCAGGGCGCCGGCGCGCGCCGAGGCCCCGAGGGGTGCCAGCGCCGGGTCGCCGGTGAGCATCGCCCGCACCACCGGCCCGAGTGGGGCGACCGAGTAACGCGGGAACCCGAGTGTGCCGACCCGGCGCCCGGCCGCCGTCAACGCGGCGGCCAACGCCCTGGTCAGCGTGTTCTTACCCGCCCCGTCGATCCCCTCGATCGCGACGATCACGCGCGGCCCCCTTGTACTCCCCCGGGAACGTCCGGGAAAGAGGTCCACGCTACCGGCGCGCTAACGGAGACCGAACTTCAGCGCCTGGGGCGCCTGAAACGGCTCGTCCGGCGCCACACCCCATGGCCCGGTCCCATGCCGTCTATGCGCTGTTCCTCGGCCTGTGCGTGCTCGGCCTGCGCGACTGGCGGCGGGCGGCGGCACCCTCGGCCGCGGTCACGTCCGCGGCGGTCGAGGCGGCGGCCGACGGATCGCCCTACGGTGGCTCGTCCTGGCGGACCGGACCCACCCCCACGACGGGAGCGGACGGTCGGTGACGCGCTATCGGCACGGTTTCATCGTCGGCAAGTTCTACCCACCGCACCAAGGTCACCGCCAGCTCATCGACACGGCGGCGCGGACCTGCGACGAGGTCACCGTCCTGGTCGAGGCCGGCGCGACCGAGACGATCCCGCTCGCCGATCGAATGGCCTGGCTCCGTGAGACGCACGCCGACACGCCGCACGTGACCGTGATCGGGATTTCTTGCGACGTGCCGGTGGACATGGCCAACCCGACCGTGTGGACGGCACAGGTCGAGGTGATGCGGGCCGCGTTGCGACAGCACGGCCGGCCGCCCATCGACGCGGTCCTCTCCTCGGAGGCCTACGGCGACGAGCTCGCGGCCCGGCTCGGGGCGCGCGCCCACGTGCCGGTCGACCCTGGTCGGGAGCGGATACCGGTGTCCGCGACCCGGGTACGGGCGGACCTCGCCGCCGGCTGGGATCTGCTCGAGCCCCCGGTGCGGGCCGGCCTTACCTGCCGGATCGTCGTGGTCGGCGCCGAGTCGACCGGCACGACGACGATCTCCCGGACGCTCGCCGAGCACTACCGAGCCCGCGGCGGGGCCTGGGCGCGCACCMGGTGGGTCGAGGAGTTCGGGCGCGAGCTGACCGAGCGTAAGTGGGCCGCCGAGCGAGCCGCGGCGGCCAAGCGCGGCGAACGCCCGCCCGAGCTTGCCGACATCACCTGGACCGCCGACGACTTCGACGAGGTCGGCGGCGAGCAGACCCGCAGGGAGAACGCGGCGGCGCTGGCTGGCTCGCCCCTGCTCGTCTGCGACACCGACGCGTTCGCCACCATGATCTGGGAACGTCGCTACCTCGGCCCGGACGCCCGGCCCCCGCGGCCGTGGGCGACGAACCTCCCGCCGCGTGCGCTGTACCTGGTCACGGACCACCGGGATGTGCCCTGGGAGGACGACGGCATGCGCGAGGGAGACCTTGACATCCGCGCCACGATGACCACCTGGTTCATCGACGCCCTGACCGTCGCCGGCCACTCCTGGATCCCGCTGACCGGTCCGCTGCCAGACCGTCTCGACCTCGCCATCCGCGCGGTCGACGCCGCGCTCGCTCGGGCCGCCACCTTCGGCCCGCCGGCCGGGTAGCCACCGGGCGGTCGGAAGCCGGCCGGCTTCGTCGGCATCCGCGAGCGTCCCGTGATCGACGGCGGGAGCGCGAACGGATACGGCCCGGCGCGTAGCGCGGGATACGCGCCGGACCGGATGTCAGGGGCGGCTTTGGGGGTTACCGTCGCCGGGATGGACGGAACGTGGCTTCGGCGGAACCTTCGGTTCCTGCTGAGGGACCTGCTGGTCACCGCCGCGTTCACGATGTTGTTCTTCCTGACCGCACCCAGATGGAGCGAGACGCAGGTCCCCGCGCACCAGGCCATCGACGCGGCGGGGTACGCCCTGCTCGCCGCGATCGCGGCCGGGATGCTGGTCCGCCGCTGGCTGCCGCTGTACGTGCTCGGCGCGCAGAGCCTGCTCGTCGGCGCCCTCCTCGCGGCGGGCTACCCGCACGGCCCTTACTTCCTCGCGGTGGCGATAACCGGGCTCACCGTCGGCCGGACGAGCCAGCGCCGAGTGGCCGCCGCGGGCGCGATCTGCGCCACCATCCTGATCGCGACCGGCGAGCTGACGAGCTTCTTGCGCGGATACACGGGCGGCGGCTGGGATCTCTCCGTCGGGCTGGGGGTGGTTCTGCTGTTCGGCGTGCTCCCGGTCGTCGGCGGCGTGCTGCTCCGGGAGCATCGGGCCTGGCGGGCCAAGGCGGAGGAGGAGACGACCCGCCGGCGCGTGGACGACGAACGGCTGCGCATGGCCCGCGAGGTTCACGACGTCGTCGGGCACAGCCTGTCGATCATCTCGTTGCAGGCCGGCGTCGCGCTGCACGTCCTAGACCGCCGGCCCGAGCAGGCGCAGCTCTCGCTGGAGGCGATCCGCCGGACGGCGATCGAGGCGCTCGACGAGCTGCGCGCCACCCTCGCGCTGACCCGCGCCGGCCAGTTCATGCGCGGCTCGGCCCCGCTGGAGCCGCCGCTGGCGGAGCCAGCACGCCCGGAGCCATCACCCGCGGACCAGGCCGTGCCCGCCCCGCGAGCGGTGTCGCCGCCGCCGCCGTCCTCGGCGACCGAGCGGGCCGCCGAGCGGAYGGCCGACCGGACGCCGCTGACGGGGCTCGGGAGGCTGCCCAGCCTCCTCGCCGAGGTCCGGCTATGCGGAATCCCGGTCGAGGCGTCGACCAGCGGGCCACTCGACACGCTGCCCGCCGACGTCGACCTGGCCGCCTACCGGATCGTGCAGGAGTCGCTGACGAACGTGCTCCGGCACGCCGCCGCGTCGCGGGTCACCATCGAGGTGACGGTCTCCGGCGGCGCCGTGTCCATCGACGTCGCCGACGCTCCGGACCCGCCGGCCGCCCAGCCGGTGGTACCCCCGGGCCACGGGCTCACCGGCCTGCGCGAGCGGGCCGAGGAACTGGGCGGGCGCCTGACCGCCGGCCCTTGCCCGGGCGGTGGCTGGCGCGTGCGCGCGCAGCTCCCGGTCACCCGGGCGCGACCGGTCGGCGGTCCTGGCGGCAGTCCCGGCGGCGCTGGCAGCCGTAGTGGAGGAAAACGTTGATCAGGGTCGTGGTGGCCGACGACCAGCCGCTGATCCGGCTGGGGCTGCGGGTGCTCGTCGAGACCGAGGACGATCTCGAGCTCGTCGGCGAGGCGGAGGACGGCCGGGCCGCCGTCGAGCTGGTGCGGCGCGCGAGGCCGGACGTCGCGCTTCTCGACATCCGGATGCCCGTGCTCGACGGGCTGGCGGCGCTGCGGGAGATCACCGACGATCCGGCGCTGAGTCATACCCGGGTGGTCATGGTGACGACCTTCGAGCTCGACGAGTACGTGTTCGAGGCGCTGCGCGGCGGCGCCTCCGGCTTCGTGCTGAAGGACAGCGAGCCGGCCGACCTGCTGCGGGCGATCCGGGTCGTCGCCGCCGGCGAGTCGCTGCTCTCGCCGGCCGTCACCAGGCGGGTGATCGAGGCGTTCGCGCGCCGGCCGGTCGCGCCCAATGCCCCCGACCTCGACGGGCTGACCGACCGGGAGCGGGAGGTGATGGGGCTCGTCGGCCATGGCCTGTCCAACGACGAGATCGCCGGCCGCCTGGTGATCAGTCCCGCCACCGCCCGGACCCACGTCAGCCGCGTCATGGTCAAGCTCGGCGCTCGGGACCGCGCTCAACTCGCCGTCCTCGCCAACCAGGCCGGCCTCGTCTGAGCCCCTCCTTCGTCGCCCGTTCGGCCTGAGCGGTAGGGCGGGTAGGTCGGGTACGGCGGTGGGCGTAGGGCGGATGCCGATGCTGGGGCGACGACGGGAGCTGGCGCGCGCCGCACGCTGATCGGCATGACCCAGTCAACGCATCAACGACGACGCGGGGAGAGCCGGCCCGTCTCGCCTCCCGCCTCGCCGCCCGCAGGGCCTCCGGCTCAGGTCGCCGCGCGGCCCGGCCCACCGTTCGGCGAGGCGCCGCCTGTCGAGGACGCGCATCCCGCCGCGATCGACGTGCGCGGCCTGTCGAAGCGGTACGGCCGGCGGACCGTCGTCCACGACCTCGACCTGCGCATCCCGGTCGGCGCGGTGGCCGGCTTCATCGGCCCGAACGGGGCCGGGAAGACGACCACCCTGCGCATGCTGCTCGGCCTGGTCCGCCCGACCACGGGGCGGGGCACCGTGCTCGGCCGCCCGCTGACGGAGCCGGCCGGCTACCTGCCGCGGGTCGGCGCGCTGATCGAGAGCCCGGCGCTTTACCCGCGGCTGTCGGCCCGCCGCAACCTCGAGGCCCTGGCGATCCTCGCCGGCCAGTACCACCCCGCCTGGATCGAGGAGGTGCTCGACGAGGTGGGACTCGCCGAGCGGGCCGACGACGAGGTGCGGTCGTACTCCCTCGGCATGAAGCAGCGGCTCGCGATCGCCGCCGCGCTGCTCGGCGACCCGGACCTGCTGGTGCTCGACGAGCCGACGAACGGCCTGGACCCGATGGGCATCCGGCTGATGCGCGAGCTGATCCGTGACCTGGCGGTCCGCGACAACCGGCCGCGAACCATATCGGCTGACGGGTCCGCGGCCGGGCGAGGCTCCGCCATTGTCGCCCGGCCGCGAACCATATCGGCTGACGGGTCCGCGGCCGGGCGAGGCTCCGCCATTGTCGCCCGGCCGCGAACGGTCATCGTCTCGTCCCACCTGCTCGCCGAGGTCGAGCAGATCTGCGACTGGATCATCGTCGTCGACCGGGGCGAGCTGGCTTACCAGGGCCCGCCGGACGGGCTGCTGTCCGCCGGCGCGGCACGGGTGACGCTGCGTCCCGAGCACCTGGACGACCTCGGCATGCTGGCCGACCTCGCGGCGGGGCTTGGTCTCACGGTCGAGCGTGCCGGCGACCTGGTGACGGCGGTGCTGCCCGCCGAAGGGGCACCGGGCCGATCGGCACGGCCGCCGGCGCCGGGCACGCCGGACAGCGAGCTCGACGATCCCCGGCAGGCGATGCACGCGCTGCTCGGCGACCTGAACAGGGCCGCGCACGCGCATGGGATCACGCTGGTCGAGATCGCCCCGAGCCGGGTGACCCTGGAGGAGCGCTACACCGGCCTGGTCGCCCAGGGTGCCGGCCGGCTGATGGGAGACGCGGCATGACCGCCCAGCATCTGACCACACAACCCCTCGACGGTCAGGCCGGCGCCGAGCGGACCACGGGCGTCCGGGCATTCGACGACCAGGCCGACAACGGCCGGGGCGCCGCCCGGACCGACGGTGCCCCACCTGCCGCTGGCCGAAGCCGATCGGCGGATCGCGGCCCGTTRCTCGCCATAGCCCGCAGCTACCGGTCAGAGGCGCACAAGCTGCGCCGTCCGACGACCGTGGCGGCGGTCGGCGCGCTCGCCGCGTTGTCCGTCCTGTCGACCGTCCTGACCTTCGCACTCGCCAAGGACGGCCCGCCCAGCGCGTTCGGCAGCTCGGACGGGCTGCTGCCGCCACTGTCCGCCCTGGCCACGCCGGCAGGGCTCGTCCTGGGATTTCGGATCGGCTCGACCTTCACCGGTCTGCTGCTGCTCCTGCTGTGCGCGGCGATGATCGCGACCGAGTACGGCCAGGGCACGATCAGAATGATCTTCATGCGGGAGCCGCGGCGGGTCTCCTGGCTCGTCGGCAGGATGGGCGCTCTCCTCTCCGTCCTCGTGGTGGCGCTCATCGGGGCGTTCGTGATCAGCGCGGCGACGGCGGTGCTGATGGCGCGGATCCGGGGAGTGGACACCGGGCAGTGGTGGACGGACGACGCGCTGCGCCGGGCCGGCAAGGACTATCTCAACGTGCTGGTCGGGACGACCTGCTTCGCGATCGCGGGCACGGCGCTGAGCCTGCTCATCCGCTCGACCACGGCGGCCGTGCTCATCGCCTTCGCCTGGACGGGCCCGCTGGAGCACATCATCGAGAACGCCTGGCCGGATGCGATCAAGTACCTGCCTGGTCTCGTGTTCGCCAACATCAGCACGGGCGGCACCTCGGACTCCGGTTACCGCGGCCCGCTCCTGCTCGGGATCCTCTACGCGGTCGCGTTCGCCACGGCCGGCATCACCAGCCTGGCGCGGCGCGACGTCACGGCGTAGTCCCAGCCGACAGGCCGGTGGGCCGGGCTGCCGCCCGGCCACCGGCCCGCCGCCGCCGTCGCCTGGCTGACCACCGCCCACGCGCCGACTATTACGAAAGTCGAACGGATTGCCGGGTGGGTTCACCGCGCCGCCGGGACGGTGTTCACTGGAAGCCGTGGTGCAGGGCGCGCCGGTGGGTCGCCGGGTGGTGCTGGGGCTGATCGCCCTGGGTGCCGCCGGCGTGGCCGTCGGCGCGGAGGTCGAGGAGGGCGTCGACAAGGTCACCGCGCCGCTGCGCCAACGGGACCCGACCGGTCTCACCGAGCTCATCCCGGGCACCGGTTTCGAGATCTACTCAGTGGCGTCGTCGGTGCCGCGGCTCACCGCCGCCGACTACCAGCTCAAGGTGCATGGCCTGGTGAACCGGCCGATGACGCTCACGCTCCCCGAGCTGGAGGCCATGCCGCAGACCGCGATGACCGAGGACTTCCAGTGCGTGACCGGCTGGCGGGTCAGCGACGTTCACTGGTCCGGCATCCTGCTCCCCGACCTGCTCGACCACGTGGCGACCCAGTCCTCGGCCAGGGCCGTCACCTTCCGCTCGTTCGACGGCCTCTACGAGGAGAGCCTCACGATCGAGCAGGCCCGTCGCCGGGACGTGCTCGTGGCGTTGCGCATGCTGGACAAGCCGGTCAGCTACGAACACGGCGGGCCAGTCCGGCTCTACGTCGCCCCGATGTACGGCTACAAGTCGATCAAGTGGCTTGGCGAGATCGAGCTGGTGGACAAGGTGACGCCGGGTTGGTGGGAAGTGCGCGGTTACGACGTCGACGCCTGGATCGGCAAGTCCAACGGCCGCGACGACGAGCCGGTCTGAGCCATGGACGCCACCCGGCAGGGCCGGGACAAGCAGGACCGCCAGGTGTCCCAGGGATATGGAGAAACGGCGACGGGGCCGCGCGACGGAGAGATCCGGCGGTTCGGGCCGAGCACCCGCTGGGTGCACCGCACGACCGCGTTCCTGTTCGGCGTGTGCATCGCGACGGYCGCCGTCCTCTACCTGCCACAGCTTTCGATCCTGGTCGGCCGGCGAGCACTGGTGATGACCATCCATCTCTACAGCGGCCTGGCACTCCCCATCCCGCCCCTGCTCGGCTGGCTGCTCAGCCATCGCGGCGAAGCCTCGCACGGGCGGAGGCAACTCAGCGGACACAGCCAAAGCCCGCGCGACGATGGCGAAGCCACGCGCGGGCGGAGGCAACTCAGCCGACACAGCCAAAGCCCGCGCGACGATGGCGAAGCC
>NZ_MBLN01000056.1:0-155560 GCF_001854645.1 Pseudofrankia sp. EUN1h
GACACAGCCAAAGCCCGCGCGACGATGGCGAAGCCACGCGCGGGCGGAGGCAACTCAGCCGACACAGCCAAAGCCCGCGCGACGATGGCGAAGCCTCGCGCGGGCGGAGGCAGCTCAGCGGATACAGCGGGGGCTTTCGTCGTGACGCTGCCGAGCTCAACCGTTTCGGCTCCGCCGACGGCGTGTGGCTGCGCGACCACCTGCCGGCCGGCCCCGTCCGCCGGTTTCGCCGCCAGTCGTGGGACTCGGCCGCCGGCGGGCCGACCATCGGCGCCGTCCCGGCGCCTGGTGCCGCGGACTCGGGCGAGGTGCGCCTGGGCGGCAAGTTCAACGCGGGCCAGAAGCTCTATGCCGCCGGCGTCGCCGGCTCGATCGTCGTCTTCCTCGGCACCGGCCTGCTGATGTGGTTCGGCGCCGACCTTCACGTGCCGGACCGCTACCGCACCGGCGCGACGTTCGTCCACGACGTATTCGCCTACGGAATCTTCTTCGCGATCTGCGGCCACCTCTGGATGGCCTCGCGCGACCCGTTCTCCCGAGCCGGGATGCGCACCGGCTACGTCCCCACCTGGTGGGCAAGCGCCGAGCATCCCCACTGGGACACGGGAACGGACCGGGAGACGGAAACGGACGCCGCCGCCGCGGGCCGGCCGACCGACCAGCCGTCCGGGTAACCGCCAGCCGTCCGGGGAGTCGAGAACTCGGCCGGGAGGCACGCCCGGTGGCCTCCCGGTGCGGCTCAGTCTGTGCGGCGGGGGTGGTAGGTCTTGTAGGGCAGAAAGCGGTGCATGACGTAGAGGTCCACCTCGCCACTGCGGGGGTGGCGGAAGGCGGACGGGAGCGTGCCGATGACGCGGAACGCGAGCACCCGCCAGATCGCGACCATCCTGGTGTTGCCCGCGACCACCGCGGTGGACTGCATCGCCCGGTAGCCAAGCTCGGTGGCGTGCTCGATCGCGGCCTGGGCGATCTCCCGTTCCAGCCCTTCGGCGGCGTGCGCCGGGTCGACGATGAAGATCAGTTGCGCCACGTGGTCGCCGAGGCCCGCCTGCGCGGGAGCGATCTGCGCGGAGGCGACGATCCGCCCGTCCCCCCCGTCGTCCTCCATCACGAGCACGACGGCCGGAGGCGGCAGCATCCACAGTTTTTGGGCATCCGCCTCCGACGTGTCCGGGCGCCACACGAGTAGATCGCCGGTAGACACCTGTCCGTGCCAGATCGGCCAGATCCCGGCCCAGTCATCGGCAGATGCCGGCCGTGTCCACACCCTCCTGATCCTGCCCGTCCGTAACCGCCCCTGAAAGCGATAACCGCGGGTCACCCCACCTGACGGGCAAAAGCGAGCCCGCCCGTTACTGCAGAGTCGCTCTTCGTGGCCATCACGTCGCCGAACCGGAGAAGCAGAGGTAGATCCAAGTTGGTACCGATCGGTGTGCATAGCTTGCGTTCCGGCCGACCGTTGGTTAGGTTAAGCACACAGGCCTGTGTACCTAATAGGGCGTCTGCGCGCAAGCGCCCTGAAGCAGCGGGTCTGAGGCGATGAGCGGGGTGCGGCAGTGCCTGACAAGCGGCACGCCCAAGCCTGTCGGAGCCGACGCGTTGAGCCTGATTCGGGACGAACGTGCCAAGCGAAACATCGCGGTGGAGGGCACATCATGAGCGACGTAAGCATCATCGGCTCGGGGAACATGGCCAGCGCCATCGGCGCCCTGGCCCTCAAGGGCGGCAACGCCGTCGAGATCGTAGGTCGCGATGCGGCCAAGGCCGCGGCCCTGGCCCGGGCGCTCGGCGACGGCGCCACGGCCGGAACGTGGGGCGCCGCCCCGGGCGGCGACATCGTCATCCTCGCCGTTCTGTTCGACAGCGCCGTGCCGGTCGTCAGCCAGTACGGGGACGCGCTGGGCGGCAAGATCATCGTCGACATCACCAACCCCTTCAACCCCGGCGCCACCGGGCTGGCCATCCCTGACGACACCTCCATCGCACAGATGGTCGCCAAGGCCGCCCCCGCAAGCGCCCGCGTCGTAAAGGCGTTCAACACCATCTTCCGCGACGTCCTGGCCGCGGGCGGCCCGCTGGACGTGTTCATGGCCGGCGATGACGCGCAGGCCAAGGCAAGCGTGTCAGCGTTCATCACGAGCCTCGGACTGCGCCCGCGGGACACCGGCGACCTGACCATGGCGCACTGGCTGGAGGGAGCGGGCCTGCTGTCGGTGGGCCTGGGCCGCTATGGCGTGGGGAGCTTCAACTTCTCCCTCGGCGTCAACGTCGGCTGAGCTCGCCGCCGCATCCGGCACGCGGCCCCGTCCCGGCTGACAGGTGCCGGTCTGCGCCGGGAGGCACCGCCGCCGTGGGGATGGCGTTGTCGATGAGGACCGCTGCCATGGCGGCGGCGGTGGAGAAGGTTGAGGTGTTGAGGACTCGGCTGCGGGCCGAGGCGCCATCCAGGAGCAGCGCCAGTTGCTCGCCGAGCTGTTCGGGGTTGGTGGCGCCGGCCTCGCGGGCGGTTTCGGTGAGCCGCGCGGCAAGGGCCTTCTTGTAGTCGCGGGCGTATACGCGTGCCGGGTGGCCCGGGTCGTGGATTTCGACGGCCGCTGCGATGAACGGGCACAGCGGCGGGTGGATGTCGAAGGCGGCGAGGAGTCGTTCGCGGGGTGTGAGGTCGGCGCGGTCGAAAACCTCGGGCAGGATATCGGGATCGAATCGGCGCAGGTGTTCGGCGATCAACTCGTCCTTGCCGGGGAAGTGCTGGTAAAGCGTGCGCTTGGACACCTCTGCCACCGCGCAGAGCTGGTCCATGCCGGTGCAGTTGATGCCTTGATCGCGGAACAGTTGTTGTGAAGCGCTGAGGATGCGTTCTCGTGCGCCCCTGCCGCGACGCAGCCCTCGCGGCCCCTTCTCCAGCTCCGTCATAGGCCTAGCGTACCCCAGATGGTACTGACCGGTGTGCATAGCTTGCATTCTCCCTCGATCGCAGATATGTTAAGCACTCTGATCGGTGTACATAGCATCGGAACCATCCATCGAATGGAGTGATCGTGGGAAAGCTCGATGGCAAAGTCGCGGTGATCACAGGTGCGACGAGTGGTATGGCGCTGGCCGGTGCCAAGCTGTTCGTGGACGAAGGAGCTCACGTCTTCATCTCGGGCCGACGGAAGGACGCGCTGGACGAAGCCGTCGAGCTGATCGGCCGGAACGTGACCGGCGTGCAGGCCGATTCGGCCGACCTCGACGATCTGCACCGTTTGTTCGAGACGGTCAAGGAGGAAAAGGGCGTAGTTGACGTGTTGTGGGCAAGCGCCGGGATGGGCGAGCAGCGCAGGCTCGGCGAGATCACCGTGGAGCACTTCGATGCCGCCTTCTCGCTGAACGCGCGCGGCACGCTGTTCACGGTCCAGAAGGCGCTGCCGCTGTTCAAGGACGGAGGCTCGATCTTCATGACCGGGTCAAACGCTTCGCTCAGGGGCTACCCCAATTGGAGTGTGTACGCAGCGAGCAAAGCCTTGCTGCCCGCCTACGCACGGGTGTGGATGTCCGAGCTGAGGGACAAGAAGATCCGGGTGAATGTTCTGACCCCCGGCCAGGTCGCCACGCCGGCTCTCGAGGAGGTGATGGACGAGGAGACAAAGGCGCAGTTCGAATCCCTGATCCCGCGGGGAAAGATGGGCCGCCCTGAGGAGATCGCGTCGGTCGCGTTGTTCCTCGCCTCGGACGATTCGAGCTATGTCAATGGCATGGAGCTGGTTGTCGACGGCGGCACCACAGTGATCTGAGTGCGTCGCCGGTGCGTCGCCGCGCCGCGCCGCGCCCGACCGCCGTGGCGGAGTCCGGCCTGCGCGCGGCGCGGCGACGCACCGGCGCGACATCCTCGAACGCCGTCGACCAGCGGTCCATCAGCGAGCCGCGCTCGCGGCCGCCGCTGGGACTGGCGTATTCCGCCTCGAAGCCCGTGCCTTGCAGCCGTGCCAGCACCCGCCCGACCGCCGCCACCGCCCCTCCCGAAGCCGCCAGCCAGGCCAGATCTGCTGAGACACGACAGTCACCCCGCTCGGGGACGGCGAGTGACCGTCGCCGTGGGGTTGGGTGTTGACGGCAGTACCTAACGGCTGTACATAACCGTTATGCAGAACCGTTATGTAGGCGCGACCGCGGCGGCGAGCACGCACGCGGCGACGCCGTTCCACGCGGTGCCGTGAGGTACCTGATGCTCGCCCTCCTGGACCGTGGGCCGGCCCATGGCTACGAGCTCAAGCGCGCGCACGACGAGCTGTTCGGCGACGTGGCGCCACCGATCAACGTCGGGCAGATCTACGTCACCCTGACCCGGCTGGAGCGGGACGGCAGCGTCGCGCACCACGTCGAGAAGGGCAGTGACGGCCCGGACCGCAAGGTCTACGAACTCACCGAGATCGGCCGCAAGGCGCTGCGCGGCTGGCTGGACGAACCGAGCGACCTGCCCGTCGGCAAGAGCGACGTCGTCCAACGGCTCATCGCCGGCCTGATCTACGACGCCAACACGGCCGGTGCCTCGGGCTCCGGCTCCGGAACCGGCGCGACCGGGAGCAACGGCAACAGCGTCGCCCGCACCCTCGCGGCCCACCGGACCCGGTGCCTGCGGGCGCTGCGGGCGCTCGCCGAGGCCACGCCGGCACGGGACGCCGACGGCGGCGCGGCCGACCACGAGCCACATTCCACCTCGCCGGGCGCCAGCCTGGCCGACCCCGCTGTCGCCGGCATCGGCGACCTGCTCCGCGAGGCATCGGTGCTGCACCTGCAGGCCGAGCTGCGCTGGCTCGACATCGTCGAGGCTCGCCTCGTCCGCCCCGGGAGGACCTGACCGATGGTCATCATGGACACGACCACCAGCCCCACCGATCCGCCCGCAGCCATTCTCACGATCACCGAGCTGGCCAGGTCGTACGGGCGCGGCGAGCGTGCCAGGGCGGCGCTGCGCGGCATCTCACTGACGGTCGCCGCCGGCGAGTGGGTCGCCATTGTCGGCCCGAGCGGCTGCGGCAAGTCGACATTGCTGCATCTGATCGGCGGCCTGGACACGCCGGACGCCGGCTCGGTCCGCATCGGCGGCGAGGAGATCAGCACGATGCCGCCGGCGAGGCGCGCGCTGCTGCGCCGCCGCCGGGTCGGCTTCGTCTTCCAGTCGTACAACCTGGTCCCACACCTGAACGTCGGCGCGAACGTCGAGCTCGGGCTGCGGGTCGCGGGCCTGGGCCGGCGGGCGGCCAGGGCGCGGGCCACCGAGGTACTCGAGGCGGTCGGCCTCGCGGACCTCGCGCACGTGCTTCCCTCGACGCTGTCCGGCGGGCAGCAGCAGCGGGTCGCGATCGCCCGCGCGGTCGCCGGCCGGCCGGACCTGGTGCTCGCCGACGAGCCGACCGGCGCGCTCGACACCGCCGCCTCCCGCCACATCGTCGAGCTCCTGCGCGACGAGCACCGGCGCGGCCAGACGCTGGTCATGGTCACGCACGACTACGCGGTCGCCGCCGCCGCCGACCGGGTGGTGTTCCTGCGCGACGGACAGATCGTCGACGAGCGCCGGCCCGCGGGTGGCCGGGCTGGCGGGGGCCGGGCTGGCGGGGGCGCGCCGATGAGCCCGGGCGCCACCGCGGCCACCGACGACGATGCCTCGGGCACGGTCGGGGCGACGCTCGACGAGGACGCCGCCGCGTCGTCGCCGAGCGGTGGCGGCCAGCGCAACGACCTCGCGGACCTGCTCGGGCTGGGGAGCTGGTAATGCGTACTGTCCTCATGCTCGCGTTCGCCGGGCTGCGCGGCAGGGGCCGGGTCGGCCTCGCGGTCACCGTCGGAATGCTCGCGCTGTCCGCCATCGGGTTGTCCACCGGCCTCGCCGTCTCCAGCGCCGGTGACGATGCCGTCGACCGGCTCGCAGCGCGCACCAACGTCGCCGACGTCGTTGTCTGGGCGAAGTCGCCGACCATCAGTACCAATGCCGGCAGCACCAGTGCCGACTCTGGCAATCGTGACCTGGGTGCCGCACTCGCCACCGAGTCCGGCGTGCGTGCGGTCACCGGGCCGCTGCGCGACCTCGGCACCACCCTCGTCGTCCCGCGATCCGACGGTGCGGGCAAGGAGTACATCGGCCAGGTCACCGCGCTGGACGATCCGGACGTCGCGGTCAACCACCCGCTGCTGGTCGCCGGCCGCTGGCTGCGTGGCCCGGACGAGGTAGTGCTGGAGCGCAGCGCGGCCGAGGATCTCAACCTGCGCCCTGGTGACAGGGTCGCGCTGCGCGGACCGAGCGGTGACCTCCCCTTCACCGTCGCCGGCACGGCGAACGAGCTCACCGACTGTGGCTTCCCGCAGTGCGACCAGGTCAGGATGTTCGTCGCGGACGCGGGCCTGTCCCGGATCGGCCAGCCTGCCGCGGGCACGCCAGCCGAGACGGACGGCGTCACCTACTGGCTCGACGTCTCCGACGGGGTCTCGTCCGAGGCCGTCGCCAGCGCGGTCGTGCGGTCCTTCGGCGACCAGATCCGCGGCACGAACACCTGGCCGGACACACGTGGCGACCTGCTCAGCGTCGGGCAGATCTTCGGCAAGCTCGTAAGCGCGTTCGGCGCCTTCCTGCTGGTCGCGATCGCGGTGATCGTCGCCKGGTCGATGACCAGCAGGATGGTGGCCCGCCGCCGCGAGATGGCGCTGCTCGGCGCGGTCGGGGTACGCCCGGCGCAGCTGACGGCGGCGCTGCTGGCCGAGCATCTGGCCCTCGGTGTGGTCGCGGCCCTGCTCGGCTGGCTCGTCGCCGGCGTGCTCGCGCCGAGCCTGGATCTCGGCGCGACCGTGACCGGCCGGCAGGGACCGCACTGGGAGATCGCGGGCCTGCTGCTCACCGGCGCGATCCTGCTGGGGCTGCTCACGATCGCGACCGTGGTGGGCGCGGTGCGGGCCGGGCGGGCCTCGATCGTCGACACGCTGCGCGACGCACCGGCCTCGGCGCGCCGCGGCGGCCCGCTCGCCCGGCTCACGGCGCTGGTGCCCGGCCGGCTCGCCTTCCTCGGCGTCGGCAGGCTCGCCGCGCGGCCGGGCCGGGCCACGCTCACGGGACTGACGATGCTGGTCGCGGTGACCGGCGCGGTCGTCGCCGGCGGGTTCATGGTCACGGTGACGGAGGCCCTCGAACGGCCGTCGTTCACCGGCGATCCCTGGCAGGTGTTCGTCGACCGCGGTGATGTCGCGCCGGCGACGGTCGAGGCGGCGTTGCGCCAGACGCCGGGGATCGGCGGCTGGTGGTCGGAGGCGGAGCGGCGAGGCAGCTATGACGGCCAGACGTTCCGGGTCCGCGCGCTCGGCGGCGAAACTCTGCCCGGCTAC
Source organism: Pseudofrankia sp. EUN1h (assembly GCF_001854645.1). Lineage (NCBI taxonomy): Bacteria > Bacillati > Actinomycetota > Actinomycetes > Frankiales > Frankiaceae > Pseudofrankia > Pseudofrankia sp. EUN1h. Next base: position 7,351 of record NZ_MBLN01000056.1, read on the forward strand.
TCGGTCGGTGCCGGCCGGCTGCCGTCCGCGCCGGGCGAGGTAGCCCTCGGCTACGGCCTGCTGGACCAGCTGGGACTGCGGGTCGGCCAGACGGCAACCGTCGAGATCGCCGGCGTCGCCCGCGACGTCCGCATCGTCGGCTGGTACCGCACTGGGGAGGACTCCGGGCGGCTGTTCGCTATGCGGCTGGCGGACCTGAACGCGATCGACCCGGCGACGGCGCCCGACCAGTACCGGATGACCGTCACACCGGGCACCTCGCCGGACGCGGTGCAGTCGGCGCTCGAGGCCCGGCTCGGTAGCGGGGTGGAGCTGAAGACGTACAGCTCGAACGTCGGCGGCCGCACGGTGATCGAGACGGTGACGACGCTGATCGCCGGGGTGCTCGTACTCGTCGCGCTCGCCAACATGCTGCACGCGCTGCTCGCGTCGAACCGGGAGAGCGCCCGGGACATCGGCGTCGCCGGCGCACTGGGCTGCACCCCGCGCCAGCTGGTCGGGCAGAGCGCGCTGGCGGCGGCGGTGCTGGCCGGCCTCGCGGTGGTCATCGGGCTACCGCTGGGGCTGCTGGCCTTCCGTATCCAGAGCGACGCCGTCGCGCGGGACATCGGCCTCGGTCCCGGGCTCGGGATGACGCCCTCGGCGACGTTCCTCGTCGCTCTCGTGGCCGGCACGCTTGCGCTCGCGGCGGCGACCGGTGCCGCCGCGGCGGCCGGCCTCGCCCACCGGCCACTCGGCGATCTGCTCCGCTGGGAGTGACGTGATCCATTCCGGTGCCGCCCGCCACCTTCCCTTGCAGGGGGTGACGGGCGGCAGCGCTTCCGGGTCTCGTCAGGCCTCAGAGTCTCAGAGGTCTCAGAGGTCTCAGAGGGTAAGGATCCCGGCGGCGAAGAAGATGATGCTGAGGACGATGTTGATGGCCAGCATCACGCCCGAGACGATGCACAGGGTCTTGGCGGTACGCGACGCGCTGAGCGCCCCCTGGATGTCTCCGCGCTGCGTCAGGTTGTTGACCCGGGACCCGAAGACAATGGCCACGATCCCGATGATGAAGCCGACCAGGAACCAGCTGCAGGTCAGGAACGAGACGACCGTGATCACGATCGACTGCCACAGGTAGTTCGGGACCGGCGCGCCGGGCGGCGGCGGACCGAACCCGCCGGGCGCGGGGGGGTAGCCGACGTCGTAGCCCGGCTGGCCATAACCCTGCTGACCGTAGGCGGGCTGGCCATAACCCTGCTGGCCATAGTCCGGCTGGCCGTAGCCCTGCTGACCGTAGCCCTGCTGGCCGTAGTCCGGTGGCGGTGGCGGCGTCCCGTAGCCGTAGCCGTAGCCCGGCTGGTTATAGGGCTCCTGACCAGGGGCGCCGTACGGAGGTGGTGTCGTCACGGTCGCGGCCGCGCCTTTCGGTGCTATGTCCCCGCCCCGGTCCCGGCGACCGGGGCGGGGTTGGTCGTGTCAGTGGAACGAGGCAGGTAAAGCATCTCACTGGCCGGGCCGCCGACGGGCGCCTTGCCGGATACCGCTAGCTGTTATTACTGCTGAGCGCGGCGCCGAGGAGGGCGAACCAGAAGATGATGATCAGGACATAGCTCACCACAGCCGCCACGGCGGACACGATGCACCAGGTTCTCGCCTTCTTGGAGGCCTCCAGCGCGCCCTGGATGTCGCCCATGGCCTGACGGGTGGAGACCCTGCTCGCGAAGACGATCGCGATGATGCCGGCCGGCAGGCAGCACAGCAACGTCACGACCACCGACTGCCACAGGTAGTTCGGGATCGGCGTGCCGTAGCCGCCGGGCGGGGGCGTGCCGTAGCCGCCCGTCGCGGGCGGGTAGCCGTAGCCCCCGGCCGGCTGGCCATAGCCGGGCGGGGGCGTTCCATAGCCGTAGCCCGGCTGCTGGCCGTAGGGATCCTGACCTGGGGTGCCGTATGGCGGTGGTGTCGTCACGGTCGCGGCCGCGCCTTTCGGTAATACCTGCTCGCCCCGACCGCGACGGCCGGAGCGGTATCGGTGGCGTTCAGGAAGATCTAGGTGCTGGTCGGGTCAGGACCAGGGCCGTCCGACGAGCTGACGAACAGCTGAGGATCACAGAAAGGCGGGGGGCGGTGGGTGCGGTCAGGGCGGTGCGGCCGGCCACCGGCCTCAGGCGTTGTAGGAGGCCCCTGTTGTGGAGAAGTCTGCCGCGCCGCTGGCGACCAGAGCGATCACCAGCGCATTCACCACCAGCCCGACGACCAGCGACACGATGGTCCAGGTTTTTGCCTTTTTGGAGGCGTCCAACGCTCCCTGGATGTCGCCCATGGCCTGGCGGCTCTGCACCCGGGAGGCGTTCACGATCGCCGGGATACCCGTCGGCCAGAAACAGAGAATCGTCACGACGATCGACTGCCACAGGTAGTTCGGGATCGGCGTTCCGTATGGCGGCTGGCCGCCCCCGTAACCGCTGTTGTTTCCCTGGTATTGCGGCAGGCCGCCGCCGTGTCCCGCCGGCGGCTGCTGGCCATACCCGTAGCCCGGCTCCTGCGGCGCGCCGTAGCCGCCGGGCGGGGGACCGCCATAACCACCGGAGGGCGGGCCACCGAAACCGCCGGGCGGCGGGCCACCGTAGCCGCCGGGCTGACCCCACCCGCCGGGGTTGTTTTCGGGCGGATACTGGGACACGCGGTTCTCCTGGCTGTGGTCTCGGGGGGCTGGTCTGAGGGGCTGACGGAAGTTTTTCGATACCCGGGAAAGAATTGATCGGAAGGCAATGATCTCGTCCCGGTGGGCCGGACCGCCGCGGGCGGCTTCCAGGCCGTCGGCCAGCGCCAGGCCGGGTCAGGAACCTGCCTGGGTAGCTCGATACCCGCTGGCCGCGGCGCCTGGCACCCGGTGTCCGGAGCGCGACAGGGCTTTCCGCGCGTCGCGCCCAGAGCGCGAGGCGGGGACCACCGCCGGCTGGGACATCGACGACTCCTCGTGCTTGCGGCCACGGCCACCCGCCCCACCGACCAGCTGCCGAAGGCTCTCCGCTCGGTCACGCGCGACCGGCTGGCGGGGATCTGTCGGAGAGTTCGGATGGAAGCAAGCTGGACGATGGTGGTGTACAGGTAGGCCGCGGCGACCAGCGCCGCGCGGGACATTGTGACACAACCCCGCCCGGACACGGCCCGGCGCGGACGGGCCATACACCCAAGGCCAGCACATATTCGCGCCATGCCCGGCCGACGCGCGGCCACAGCCGCCGCGCGTCGCCGCGCGCGCCGCGCCGGTCGGCCCCGCGGGCGCCCGCGACGGCGCCGCGACCCGCCGCCGTCGATCACGTTCGTCCCCGCCGGCCACGAGGCCACGACCGCCTAACTCATTCACGTAAACGATCCGGACGACCACCGAGACGGCGCGAAATTTGAACAGAGAGACACAGCTATCACAACTTCATGTCTTCACCTGGACGACAGACCGAAAGACCACGCACCCGCTCCGTCGAGCGCCGGCGTCAGCGGGCTATGGTGCTGAGGCAGCTCCACAAGCACTGACGTAACTGTCAGGTACGGAAGGCCGGGCGTCTAGGGAGGGGCCGGCATTTCGTGGCTGGAGTGCGCGGTTCGGCTGTCAGAAGGCGAGGGCTGACGGCCCACCACTAGTTGCGCCGTCAGGTAAGCCGTCAGGCGGAAGGACGCCCCCGTGAGACACCGAGCCAACAGCTCGGCGACATCCATGGATACCGGCCCGCTGCCATCCGAGCAGGCCAGCGATCGCCGCGCCAACAGCCGACGACCCTCCCCCACCACCTCCACCGACACCGGCCGCGGCCGGACACCCGGCGCGCACAGCACCGGGGCGCACACCATTCCGGGCCGCGCCGCCCGCAGCCGTCGCCGCACGCTCTGGACCGCCGGGATCGGCGCGCTGGCCGTCGCCGCGGCCGGTGTCGGCTTCGTCGTCATGCCGCACAACGGCGGCGACGACACGGCCGTCATCGAGGCGTCCGCTCTCGACGGCGGCCTCGGCCGCGCCCTCGGGCTCGCCACCCCGTCCGCCTCCGCCTCTGCCTCCGCCACACCGAGCACGAGCCCATCGGCCGTTCCCACCGGCCCGGCCTCCGCGACGCCCTCGGCGCCTGCCGGCACGGGCGCGCCGGCCACGGCACCCGGGGCGAAACCCGGGAAACCCGCCGTGCCCGCCGGCGGTGGCGGCGGCGGGCGGGTCCCCGGCGGGATGTCGGGCGTCGTCGTCGGCTCACGAGACAAGATGACCGCCTGGGAGCAGTTCCGCGGCTCCAAGGTGACCGTGGTCATGGGCTACACCGTGCGGAGCAACTGGAACGACATCACCAACCCGTGGATCGGCGGCGAGTACGCCGGCTGGGACGGCCAGCTGGTCATCTCCCAGCCGCTCTTCCCCGACGGCGGTGACTTCGGCTCGTGCGCGAACGGCTCCTACTCGTCGCAGTGGGCGCAGTTCGGCAGCTACCTGAACAACATCGGGCGGCCGAAGACGGCCGTCCGGCTCGCCTGGGAGTTCAACGGCGACTGGTTCCCCTGGTCCGTCGGCAACACCGACGTGGGCACCTGGAAGCGCTGCTTCCAGCAGGTGGTCGGCGCGATCCGCTCGACGGACCCGCAGGCCCGGATCGAATGGAACATGAACGCGCACAGCGGCAGCCCGTTCGACGCCTACCCGGGCGACGGCTACGTCGACATCGTCGGCATCGACAACTACGACATGTGGCCGCCGAGCCTGAACGAGTCGTCCTGGAGCTCGTCCTGCAACTCGAGTGCCGGGCTGTGCGACGTGATCCGGTTCGCCCGGCAGCACGGCAAGCAGTTCGCGGTCTCCGAGTGGGGCCTCGTCTCCACCTCGGACACCGGGGCGGGCGCGGCCGGCCAGGCCGGCGGGGACAACCCGTTCTATATCAAGAAGATGTACGACACGTTCAAGGCCAACGCCGACGTCCTCGCCTACGAGACGTACTTCAACAACTCCGAGGCGGGCAACGTCCACTCGTCCCTGCTCAACCCGAACGAGAACCCGAACGCAGCCGCCACCTACGCCTCGCTCTGGTGAGGCGTAGGTGGGCCGGGGCGCTGAATGGAGCGCCCCGGCCCACCGGCCCACCGGCCCACCGGCCGTCTGGGCGGGGCGCGCGGCGCCACCGGCGTGGGACAGTCTGCCGGTGGCATCGTTAGCCGGCGGCGGGGAAGGCGGGTAGGCGCATGGGACGGGCGCGGGACGAGCGGGCGCTGCTCGCCGACGTGATCGAGGCCGCCGGGCCGGAGCACCCGACCCTGTGCGAGGGCTGGGACAGCTATGACCTGCTCGCCCACGTGGTGACCAGGGAGCGGGTACCCAAGGCGGGCCCCGGCCTGGTCATCTCGCGGCTCCACGGAATGACCGAGCGCGCGGAGAAGGCGACGAGGGCGGCGCACTCGTTCTCCGAGCTGCTCGCGATCTTCCGGTCCGGGCCGCCGCGCTGGCAACCAACCCGGCTCGGGCCGATCGACGATGCCACGAACCTCGTCGAGTTCTTCATCCACAGCGAGGACGTGCGCCGCGCGCCGCAGCACGCTTCCGAGGGTGCCGCCGGAGTGCTGGCGCCGCGAGAGCTCACCCCGGAGCTGAGGGAGACGCTGTGGGCCTCGGCTCGCCGGATCGCCCGGGTCGCGTACCGGCGGGTGCCAGGCGGCGTCGTCCTCGAACGCACCGATGTGTCGGGGGCGCGGAGCCCGGCGGCGTCGCGGGTCGTCGCCCGCAAGGGCGAGCCGGCGGTGGTGCTGTCGGGCCCGGCCGCCGAGCTGCTGCTGTATGGCTATGGCCGGCGCACGGGCGCCCAGGTCAAGATCAGTGGCGACGCGGACCTCGTGGCGGCGCTCACCACGGCACGGCTGGGGCTGTGACCGCGGTCGCGGTGGAAAAGGCCAGGCAAGCCGGYCAGACAGGCAGACTGGGCATGTGCTGGAACCAATTCCGCGGGTCGCCGCCCGGGTCGTGCTGGTCGACCCGTCCGACGCGTTTCTCCTGATCCAGTCGCACGACCCGACCCTCGAGGACTCGCCGGTCTGGTGGCACGTGCCCGGTGGCGGCCTCGACCTGGGGGAGAGCGCGGAGCAGTGCGCCATCCGGGAGATAGCGGAGGAGGTCGGCATCCGCCTGGCGGAGGTCGGGCCGACGGTCGGGACCAGAACCACGCGCTTCACGTTCGCAGGCAAGCCGTACATCCAGCAGGAGTCGTTCTTCGTCGTACGGATCCCCGCGCGGGTCGACGTCGACCCGGCCTCGTGGACCGACCTGGAGAAGCGTTCCACGCTCGGCTGGGCCTGGTGGACGGTCCACGAGGTGACCGCGAGCGCGGAGACGATCTATCCGCGTGGCCTGGCCGCCGTGGTCACCGGCTGGCTCACGTCGGGCCCGGGCGCCGAGCCCGTCGTCGTGGCCTGAGGCGGGCGGCCGAGCAGCCAGGTGCCCCACGGGCCGACCTCACCCGGCTCACGGACCTTCGCCCAGGGGATCACCCGTCCGTCCATCGTGTCGAGCAGGTAGTCGAACCTGGCCATCATCCGGTAGCGCGGCCGGCCGCCGAGCGGACCGCGGAAACGCAGCAGGTGCGGGTGCGGCCGGCTCGGCGCCCGCGGCAGTGTCCGCTCGTACTCGGCCGCTATCAGCCGCCGCTGCTCCGGCGTGCTCGCCTGGTCGAACTCCCGTAGCAGCTCTTCCTCCGCACGGCTGTGGTCCGAGATCGCCGCCGCCAGCTCGCGCCGCAGTTCGGTGACCTCGGCACCGGGTGGGTTCGTGTCGCCCTGCGCGTACTGCTGAATCCCCCGCATGATCATCATCATCTCCCGCGCGCCGGCGAGCAGCCGCGTGATGCGCTCCTCGGCACCCGGCAGCAACCGGGACACCTCCGGGTAGACGACGTAACCCATCGTGGCGAGGTGTGCGCACATCGCGGCGACGGCGGCGTCACCAGCGCGATGGATCTGGCGAGGGTCGGCCCCGGGCGCCGACTCGCCCGCCCAGGCCGCGAGCCGGACGGCGTCGCGGTGCACCGGGCCGACCAGCCGGGCGAGGCCGTCGTCCGTCAGCTCACCGCCGGCCCGCTTCGCTGGACCCGTGTCCGCCGTACCAGCGTCCGTGCCGTCGGTGAAGGCCCGCGGCTCGCCAGGCGTGGGGCCGTGCTCGGCGGGTGTCCCGTCCGCTCGCCGCGACCTCGGCCCCGCCTTCGGCCGGGGCACGGACCGGCCCAGCGCACGCAGYCGCGACAGGACCGAGGAACCGTGACGTCCAAGAGCGAGCATCTGCCACCTCCTACCGCGCCCTGGCTCGCCGCCTTGCCGGGGAGCCGGTTCTCCGCTCGCTCCCGCCCGCGCGGCCGACTGGGCGCACCGGCTCGACACCCGGGACTCCTGCCCCAAAACGGCGGCGCTATGGCAGTCAGCCAGTAGATCTACGACCGATCGCGTGGCGTGGCTGTTCGCGCGAGGCTTGCGTGCACCGAGGCAAGCAGTGGCACCCAGTGTCGCAATGAGTGGCTCTAATGCACATCTGCCGTCAAGGTTGGGCATCCGCCTTCTACCCTGCGATACCTTTCCGCTACCCTGCCGATATGGCTGGCACCGCTGCCCCGGAGCTCCCAGGCTTCCGCGGGGAGGTCCATGAGGAAGTCGCGGATCGGTGGCACCGATCCGCGGGGTTCGCGCCGCTCGACGACGCGATCGTCGTGACTCCCGGCACCGACCGCGCGAACACCGCATACGCCGCGGCTGCCGCGGACGCGGACCTGGCCGCGGGAACGACGTTCGTCGACGCCGGTGCGGACGACGCGGCCGGCGCCCGGGGTCAGCTGGGCCAGCTGCGGCATCGGTTCCTGCGTGGACAGCTGCCGCCGCTCGGCTACCTCATCGTTCGACACCGCCTGGTCGTGCCGGGTGGCTCCGAGGCACCCTGGGTGCTGGTCACCTCCTGGCCCCTTCCGACCTGGCTACGGGGACGGTGCCTCAACGACGCCTCCCACCCGGCGCTCGCGCACATCCGGATGGGACGGACGGTTACCGTCGGTGTGCACGACGTGATCGACTGGGCCGTGGTGGACGCCAACAGCGAGATCGCCGAAGGCGGCTGGAGCCGGAGCCTGCGCCATGCGGCGGACCTACCCGACCTGCCCGGTCATCCGGATCCGCGAATCTCCACCTTCGCCGCGTTCCGGGGCTAAAGGCCCGCGAACCCTTGGCTTGTCTCTGCGACAGCTGAGGGCGAGCACAGACAGCGAATAGCCCCGGAGTAGCCCTGACCGTGCTTAAGCGGACAAAACTCTACAGCTCCGGGCTTCATAACGGTCACTGCCGGCGTATATGGGCCCCTCACCGAGAGGGCTCGGCTACCGTTACCTACCGTGTCGGATGTGAGCGGCGGGCGCAGCCTTACCGGCTCGCCCAACCCGACCGGGCCGCAGAGCCTCACCGGCGCCGGCGGTCAGTGGCCCGAGTCGAACGGTGTGTACGTGCACGCCACCGTGYCCGAGCTGGCGCTGCCCGGCATGCCCGCGCCCAGCGATCTCCCAGCCGCCGACCACCGCGACCACGGCGAGGCCGTTCCCGTCGATCGCAAGGTCCTCGACGAGGCGGGCACGCCGGCCGCGGACCTGGCCGGGCCATGGGAGCCGTCCCCGGCGGCCCACGCCGAATCCGAGGACACGCTCTGGCCCGGCTGGCCGGTCCGATCCGAGGCCGTCGCCGAGCCCGCCCCCCCGCCCGGGCCCGAGTGGGTGGCCGGGCCCGAGGAGCTGGCCACGGCGGAGGCCCCCCATGCCACCGAGGGCGCGCTGGGTTCCTACTGGACCGGCGAGCCCGATCCGGGAGATCCGGACGACGTCCCCTGGTCCGTCTCCGCCTATGAGGAACAGACGTACGAGGGCTACACCTACGCCCAGGAGGAGCAGCCAGGCCCACCCGGCGCGGTCGGGCCGGAGCCTCTCCTGGAGGCCGAGTTCTCGCCCGTCCCGCTGCCCGCCGCCGGTCCAGACGATTCCATGGAGCTGGACGACTCCCTGGAGCCCGTGCCGCCGGACGGCCACTGGGAAGGCCGAGGGATCGCGGCGATCGCTCGCGGCGACCTCATCGCGGAGCTCGCCGGCCGGCTCGAGCAGCTCGACCAGCTGCTCAACCGCCTGGAGGAGGCCAAGCGCCAGGCCGCCGACGCGAGCGAGCACCTGCTGCTCACCCGTCGGTGGCAGGAGGAGACGGTGCGCACCATTCAGGAGGAGCGCGCCCGGATGCGGCAACGCCAGCACGCGCTCGACGAACTCGCCGAACGGGCCCGTGCCGCGGTCGAGGCCATGCAGGCCACCTACCGAACCCTCCCCCGAGAGGTCATCGAGCTGGCGATCGAGCTTCAGGTGCTCGACCGCGCCGGCTTCATCACCAGGCGCGCTCGCCGGCCGCGGACTTAACGACCGTCGGTGGCAGAATCAGCGCGCTGGCGCAGGATGACAGGCCTTGCATTGATCCATCTAGGACTTTAGTCCTAATGGTTAGGACATAGTGCCTAGATGGGGCTCGCCAAACCCGTGCGCCCGCCGAGCCCACGGATAGGCCCACTCGTCATAGGGCCCCCGGTGTCATGACACCCCCTGACTAGATACCCCTCGTGCGCCGACCGTAGTCTCTTGATCCCAAAGCCGAATCTGCACGTAGTGTTCTAACTACGTGGGGTACCTGTCAGATCGGCCMGAGCTTGGCCCGTCGCGGCAGTTCCGGCTGATCGGTCGCTCTCCGCAACATCGGTCACTACGTCAGCCTCCTGGCCTCGGAACCGACGGCTTGCACAACCCCGGGCGTATCGGGGGTACCCACGCTTATCGTCACCATCCAAGTGGACTAGTCTTGTTCACGACGTCAGGCTCAACACCGGACCGAACGCCGAATCCTGCCCGCGGTCCCGGTGTCCCCTCCGAGTCGTCACCTCGGGCAGGAGCGGGGGACCCACCTCCGCAACACCGGCCAGCGCCCCCCAGGCGCCGGCCTTGGGGTGAAGCCCATCGCGTGCCCCTCGCGCGAGGGCCGGGCAGCCCAGCCCGAACCCGACAGCTCACCTCGCAGGCGTACGGGAAGGACCAGAACTTGTCCGCGCCCTCCGTACAGTGGGATACCGACACCCTGCCTGAAACCAGCAGGGGTCGTCATCGCGGTCTGACCGCGGTGGCAAAGGTCCGAGGTCGTACCGCGGTCGCCGCGGCTACCACCGGCGCGATCGCGGTGTCCGGCATTGCTCTCGCCGGCTGCGCCCCAGCAGCCGACAACTCGACGGACGCGTTCGGAGACGACGGTTCCGTCACCACCGGCCTCAGCCTGGCCAGCGCCTTCGGCGGCTCCGGATCGGCGGGCAGCGGCACCATCGTCCGCCCGGTAAGCCTCGCGTCCACCATCGGTGCCGACAGCGACACACCGGACACGGCGTCCGACCTGGCCGCGCCGACGCTGACCGCGAAGGCCGACGTCGACCTGTTCATCACGAACCCCGACGTCACCGTCTACGCGGACCAGCCGGTCGAAATCGGCTTCAAGCTGACCAACAAGGACACCAGCGAGCCGCTGGCCAATCAGCTGGTCAAGGTCCAGGTCAAGCTGCCGACCGGCTTCGCGACCTTCCTGCACCTGCAGACGAACAACGACGGGTACACCTCGTACACCGCGCGCGTGCTGACCACGACGCAGATCACCGCGGTGTTCGACGGAACCGACGCGCTGCAGTCCGCAGTCTCCGACAACGTCGGCACGCTGAGTGTCGCCGAGCGGCCAGCGCCCTCGGCGAGCCGAGGCGTCACGGTCAACGCCCCGTCAAACGGCGACGTGGGCGAGAAGGCCGTCTACCTCGCGTCGCTGCAGGCCGGCAAGCCCTACGTCTACGGCGCCAACGGGCCGGACTCGTTCGACTGCTCCAGCCTGGTGCAGTACGTGTACCGCCAGCTCGGCCGCAGCCTGCCGAGGACGGCGGAGGGCCAGTACGAGGCCACGCTCCATGTCGACCCGGCACACAAGGAAGTCGGCGACCTGATCTTCTTCGGCACGCCGGGCGACATCTACCACGTCGGCATCTACGCCGGCGACGGGCAGATGTGGGCGGCGCCGCACTCGGGCTCGGTCGTGCAGCTTCAGACGATCTGGAGCACGAGCTACCACGTCGGCCGCGTCCTGTAGCAATGCGCGGCGGGCGAGTAGGGCTCACTCCTTAGCGCTACGACATTCGGCCAGGTTCAGTCGCCCCGTTCGCGGGGCTGTTCCGCGAACCCACCCCCCTCCKGGTTCGCGGGCGTGTCTGACCACCCGGCCAGCTTCACCGTCTACGAAGCCGGTGGACCGTCGCGCCTGGAGTTGCCTTCTCAGGCCTCCATGCCTGTTGACGCCTGACCAGGCGACAGCATGGTGGTTTCACCCGCCGGCCCTGCTCTGTGGCGGTGAGGTATCGCCGGCGCGGCCCTCGTCCCCTGGCCGCGCCACCCAAAGACGTCCGCCGGTGGCGACGAGGGCTTCCCCCTCCCGCCCTCAGACTCCACCAGCGGACCTACCGCCGTCCGAACCCCCTCGGCGGCGGCGGCCCGGCCGGCCACCCCCACGGCCCCGGGCCGAGCAACCGCGGCGCCGCCCCACCGGATCTCCCCCCCATCCGGTGGGGCGGTGCCCGCGATCCACGAGACATCAACGCCGGCCTCCGCCGGCCGGGTTCGCCCCAGCCCGCGAGCCCGCCCCTGGACAGCCCGGCGCTTGATCCGACCGGGCACCCAGCCCCGCCCGCCCCGTCGGATCCCCCCCGCCCGACGGGGCGGGCGGCTGGCCGCTGCCGTCTCCGCTCAGCACCAGACCGAGCCGGGGCAGGTCGGGGTGAGCCGAGGTGAGGCGGGGAGGGGCGGGGCTGATCGCTAACGGGACTCGTTCGCGCTAACGGGACTTGTTCGACGAGAAGCTCCACAGATTGCCGGAGAGGTCGTCGTCCCACGAGGCTTGCCGCTCGCGGTCGATCGGCACCTGGTCCTGACAGTTCGGGCCGGGATCGGGGTCGAACTGGCCCACGACACCTACCGCCGCGAACCTGGCGGGGTCCGCGCAGGCGAGGGCCAGCGCGAGCCGGGCGCCCTCGCCGAGGCCCCAGATGTAGATCCGCTTCGGATCGATCGCCGTCCAGTCCTCGGACATGTACGTGATGATGTCCATCAGGTACCGGGCGTCGGAGCCGCTCGCGTCCACCTGCCACTCGCCGGCGACCGGCTCCGGGTAGACGAGCGCGAAGTTCTTCCGGTCAGCCAGTTTCGACGCGCCACTATCCGTTTCGAACACCTTCGTCTTGGTGTTGTTGTCCGGCAACACGAGCACGAGTGGAACTGCCTTCTTGGAGTTTCGCTTGGCATGGACGAGCAGTACACGGCCTTTGGACTCATACCGGGTCGGCATGTCCTTCTCCGTGGTCTTCGCCGAGCCGCTGCCGTGCGCGAAGAGATAGAGTGCAAAGATCGCAACGACAGCGATGACGACTGCCTTGCGGTGCTTGCCCCACCAGGCGGGGAGCGGATTCGCGGCCACGTCACCAACCGAACCACACCTGACACCACGATGGCGCCCGTTTCGGCCAGGCACCTCGCCTTGGAGGTGCCTTGATGGGCATGTCTCCGAACGGGCGGACCCGCGGCCGCGACTTCCTTGCCTTCCTTACGCTGGTGACCCCGGTACCCCGGCGCCCCTTACTTCGAGGCGGCCACTCAGGCGACCTGCAGCGCCCGCAGGCGGGCGGCCCGCAACGCCTCGACCTCCGGTGGGCCGGGGAGGCTCGGCAGCGGGCCGTGTACCCAGGTCAGTATCAGGTCGGCCAGCGCGGGATTCTGCGCCAGGACCGGGCCGTGCAGGTACGTGCCGATCACCCGGCCGTCGATCCTGCCATCCGTGCCTTCGGGGACACCGTTGCCGAGGCCGAGCAGCACCCGTCCGAAGGCGAACCCGCCGGCACCCGGCAGCGCCCTCGTTCGGCCGCCGTGATTCTCGTAACCAAGCACGGTCGGCAGACCGAGCGACGGGTCGGGTTCGACGGCGATGTCGCCCACGACGCGCGGTGGCAGCGGTGCGTCCGGAGGCTCGAACGAGCGCCGGGTCTCGACGCCGATCAGCCCCATCCCGTCATGGATCCGACCGCCGGCCGGGAAGCTCTCGCCGACGACCTGGTAGCCCGCGCAGACGGCCAGCACCACCGCGCCGCCGGCGACGGCCCGCCCGATCGCGTTGTTGCGCCGCAGGCCCTCGGCCGCGAGTGTCTGTGGCTCATCCTCGCCGCCGCCCAGCAGGTAGATGTCGCACTCGGCCGGCACCGGCTCGCCGGCCGGCACACTGACGACCTCGGCGGACAGGCCGCGCCAGCGCAGCCGCTGAGTGAGCACGATCGCGTTGCCACCGTCACCGTAGGTGCCGAGCAGCTCGGGATAGATGAGCGCGATCCGCGTGGTCGACTCCCGCGTCGCCGCCGCCTGGACCGGTTCGAGCCGCCGTTCCCGGTCCGTCGACCGGCGTTCGAACGGGTCCGGCAGCCGCGCGGGCAGCAGGCTGCCCTCGTCCGGCCGCGGCGGCTGGAAGAGCCGCCGTTCCGGGACTTGCGGCGGGACGTACCGCTGCGGCGGGTACTGGAGGGGCTGGGACTCGTCCGGGTAGGCCGGGCGCTCGTCCTGGTAGGCCGGGCGCTCCCCCGGCCGTCCGGGGTACTGCTCGTTCGACGGGTAGGCCCCCGGCGGCGGGTAGAGCGGCTGGGTGACGTCCGGCGCCCCGGAGTCGCGTGAGTCGCGCGGGCGGCGTGGCTCCGGCTCGAACAGGCTCACCAGGCACCTCCGCGCGCGGGCGCGGCCGGCGTCGCCCGCGGCCGGCGCGGCGCGGGCGTGGTCCGGACCAGCAGGTCCCGGAACGCGGTGTAGTTCGCGACGACGTCCAGCACCGGCTCCGTGGCGGCGTCGGCCGCGGCCTCGGCGTTCGGATGCACCGAGTGCGGGACGCCGGCGTAGGCCAGCCGCACGCTCATGTCCTCCTTGCGCTCCCCGGTGACGAGCACCGGCCGGCCGGCGAGCCGCTCGAACGGCACATCCCAGATCCACGACGGGTCGCGGCCGTCCGCCGTCTGCGAGTTGAAGTCGACGATCAGGCTGCGCGGGGGCATCGAGTTGATCAGTTCCATCATCTCGACCCAGCCCGCGGGATTCTTGGCCAGCAGCATGCGGGCACGCCGTGCCGACGACCCGAGCGCCACCTCCTGGTAGCGGCCCTGCACGTCGCCGAGATCGGTCATCGCGGCCAGCGCGTCCTCCACCTGGACGCCGAACTGCCGGGCCGCGGCCGCCGCCATGGCCGCGTTGCCGAGGTTGACCCGCCCCGGCAGGCCGATCGACGCCTTGATCGTGTGACCGAACCACATGATCTCGTCGAGGCCCGTCACCGCGACGAGCGGCTCGGGCCTGGCCAGCCCGCACTCCGACCACCAACCGGTCTCGTTGCGGTGCAGCAGCCTGGCGCACTCCGGGCAGACCATCGCGTCGGCGGTCCAGTTCTGCCCCACGGACACCCAGACCTGCTTCGCCCACGACATCGCGGCCCAGGTCACCAGCGGGTCGTCGACGTTCGCCACCACCGTGCAGTCCTCGAGCTCGGCGCCGAGCTCGCGCCAGATGGCCGCGATGCGCCGGGTCTCGTTCGAGCGGTCCAGCTGGTCGCGGCTGATGTTGAGCAGCAGCACCACCCGCGGCCGCACCTCTCGGGCGACCTTCGGCAGCCAGATCTCGTCGACCTCGAGCGCGGCGGCGGCGTCATAGGGCGGCCGGGACAGCGCGGCCAGCACACCGGGTGCCATGTTCGCGCCGCCGCTGTTCGACTTGACCGGGCCGAGGGTGCCAAGCGCCCTGGCCAGCAGCCGGGTGGTGGTCGTCTTGCCGTTCGTCGCGGACACGCAGGCGATCGGACGGCCCCTGCCGACCTCGGCGAGCGCGCGCGGCGAGACCTGGAGGGCGAGCTTGCCGCCGATCATCTCGCCGGAACCCTTACCGAGCCGGCGAGACGTCTGAGACGCCAGCCGCTCTACGGCAAGCGCCGCCCTGGTCCTTGCGGAGAGGCGGCGCGGCAACGGAGTCATCATCGCGATTCTTACAGTGTGGCGGGACATTGGGGCGGGGACACCTGGCATCCCCGTCTGTCAGAGGTCGGTGAGGGGGTCGAGCTGGCAGCACCCGGCAACCTGGTCACCAGTCTGCCTACATGATGGGGGCGGCCCCGGCCCGGGTCGAACCGGGGGCCTCGCGGGCGCCGTCCGCTCGCGGAATAGCCTCGCCAACAGCGCCCTTGACCACGGCTCTGGAGCGGCCACCGGCCACCGGCCATGCCGCTGGCACGGGAAAGGTGATCCTGTGCACCGGACGACCCGCACGGGGCGACAATCTCGGATCAAGGCGCATGGATCCCGGTGCCAAGCACTGACTTGACGATGTACGGACTGGCTTGACGATGTGAGGACACCACGGTGAGCACCAAGGCCGTCGCGATCGCCCGCGACGACGACCGGTGGCGGGCATACGATCTCGACCCCACCGAGCTCGAAGACCTCGACGCGCTGACCGACGCGATGCGTGATCTCGGCGACACCCTCGTCGTCGCCTTCATCGAGGAGGACGACGAGTACCTGGCGGTCATCCGCATCGACGGGGATTCGACCGACCCGCGGGTCTTCCTCTCCGACCGACGGGTACTGACGGCCTCCGGCCTGGCCGAGGCCCTACTGGCCGACGCGCTGCCGGTGCCCGCACCACGCGAGGACGAGGACGACGAGGACGAGGCCGTGCTGCGGCACGCCCACCCGATCGGCGACCTGGACCTGCTGGAGGACCTCGGGACGCCGGCGGACGCACTGGTCGCCCTGATCGCCGAGGAGGGCATGCTGCCTGCGGACGTCGCCGCGGCGATCAGCGAACGGGCCGGCGCGGGCGAGATCTTCGACGAGGTGCGCGGCTGACCGCCGCCTCCGGCCCGACCTCGGCCGAGCGCGACCTCGCCTCCATGCGGCTCGCGCTCGCCGAGGCGGCCCGCGCCCCCGGCGGCGGCGACGTGCCGGTCGGCGCCGTCGTGATCGGCGCGGACGGGAACGTGCTCGGCCGCGGCCACAACGTCCGCGAAGCCACCGGCGACCCCACCGGGCACGCGGAGGTCGTCGCGCTGCGCGCCGCCGCCGCGGTCGTCGGCGAGTGGCGCCTCACCGGAGCCACGCTGGTCGTGACACTCGAGCCCTGCACCATGTGCGCGGGCGCGCTGGTCCTTGCCCGCGTCGCCCGGCTCGTCTATGGCGCCACCGACGACAAGGCCGGCGCCGTCGGCTCCCTGTGGGACGTCGTCCGCGACCGGCGACTCAACCACCGCCCCGAGGTGATCGGCGGCGTCGCCGCCGACGAGTGCTCCGCCCTCCTCGCCACCTTCTTCGCCACCCGCCGTGCCGACCGCCAGCCCCGCGGCTGACCAGCGCCCCGGGCATCGAAACCGCAAGATCTCCGGTGGCCCTCTGCCCCACCTGTTCACATCGTCTAGTAAGCTCACCTGCGGTGGAGTCGCCTAGTGGCCGAGGGCGCACGCCTCGAAAGCGTGTGAGGGGGCAACCCCTCCGTGGGTTCAAATCCCACCTCCACCGCCGTCGGCCGCCCTGTTCGTCGGCTCTTTGAGCCGACTTCCCGTGCGTCGCAATGTCTGCTCCGGGGGGCGACCCCCGGACCCCCGATGTAGGGGCTTCGCCCCTACGACCCCCTTGGCTCGTCGCCTGGCGGCGACGTCGGGCCGGGGCAGCTCCTGTGGTTCTTTGCGCTGGGCGCATTCGTTGCATTTCCCTTTTCGCCCTTCGGGCGTTGCCGGCCATGCGTGCGGTTCTCGGTTGGGTTTTCTGTGGCCTTTCAACCTTTCGAGCGAAAGTCGCTTTCGATCCCGGCCGTGACCCCTTCATGGCGGTGGCCGGAGCGCAGGTGCCGGGCGGCGCCGATATCAGGTGGCGGTGGTTCGGGGCGCATGAGCGGCAGCGCGGCGCGGCTGTAATTAGGCCCGGGTACATCGGCGGAGGCGGGCTGGGCGTCCCGTTTCAGCGGCTTGGTGGCGGTCGGCTTTGGGAGTGTGCGGGGTGACGAGCCGCCGACGTGGAAAATGGGGTGGGGGCCGGTCGGGCGGGTATACCCATCGGTCGGGTTGCGGGGATGGCGGGGCGTGCAATAGTCGTGGCGAACGGAAAAATAATGCGCGGCCATGACTCCACGGAAGGCCACCACGCAACGAGAAAATGATTTCCAAACGGTCGGCGACCAGGCGTGGGAGAAGGACTTTCGGCGGCGTCGGCGCGCACAACCGATCCCAGCCAGGAGGTACCGGGAATGGCAAGGGTTGTGGTGTTCGGAGCGAGCGGCAAGATCGGGCAGTCGGTCGTGAACGAGGCGGCCCGGCGCGGCCACCAGGTCACCGCGGTGGCGCGTGACGAGGCGAAGCTCGCCAAGCTGCCCAGAAAGGCCCAGTCCGCTGCCGGTGACGCCACTTCGCGTGACTCGGTGTACAGCCTCGCGGACGGCGCCGACGCCGTCGTCGTCGCGATCGGTGGAAACGACAAGAAGGTCTGGGCGAACGCCGCCCGTACCATGATCGACGCGCTGAGCAAGCTGGGCGACAGCGCGCCGCGTCTCATCCACGTCGGCCACGGGGGCACCCTCGAGGACGGGCAGGGCGCCCGCGTCCTCGACGACCCCGAGTTCCCGAACGGCCTGCGCAAGGACGCGCAGGGCCAGGCGGAGGCGCTGGACGCGCTGCGTGCCGCCAAGGGCGTGCGCTGGACCGTCATCTGCCCGCCGCCCGTGAACCTCGCCCAGGGCAAGCGCCGGGACACCTACCGCACGGGCACCGACCAGCCGGTCCGCGATGGCCGCGGCAACATGGCGCTGTCGGCCGATGACCTCGCCGTCGCGATCTGCGACGAGATCGAGAAGGCCAAGYACATCAACCAGCGCTACACCGTCGGCTACTGACCGGCAGGCGGCGGCTGGCGGGCACGGAGTTTCGCGGAGTTTCTCCGTCGCCCGCCGGCCGCCGATCTCCGGGTGTTCCTGACTGATCCCGCACCAACCCGGCCGCTCCGTCCGTCATGACTGCCGGACCACGGCCGGGAGCAGTCCGCAAAGGTTTCGGGGTGGCGATCCGGACGCCGCCGCGGAATGGGTATGCGCACCGTCACGGCCGGCGTCAGCGTCGACGCGGGTATTCGGGCCGCGCCTGTTCTCATCGCACCGCCAGCCTCCGGGAACCGCCCGACGTCGCGCGGTTCCCGGGGGCTACTTTCATGACGGCGACGGGTCGGCGCGCATCGTGTCGAGAATCTCGGCGGTGTCCTTCGGAGTCGTCAGCGGCGAGACGATCGCGAAACGGGCGAGCGTTTCGCCCTGGTGCACCGTCGGCGTGACGAACGCGAAACCATCACGCAGCAGGCGCTCGGACCAGGCGTGATAGTCGTCCGCGGACCAGCCCAGCCGGCGAAACACCACCACCGACAGCTCGGGCTCGCCGACGAGCTCCAGGTAGGGCGCCGCCCGGATCTGTTCCGCGCAGGTCGTCGCGGTGGCGAGGGCGCGTTCGATCGCCTCGGCATAGGCACGGGTGCCGTGCACCGCGAGCGAGAACCAGAACGGCAGGCCGCGAGCCCGCCTGGTCAGCCCCACCGCGTAGTCGGTGGGGTTCCAGACGTCCGGCGCGTCGAGCACCTCCAGGTAGCCGGCCTGCTGGGTGTGGGCGGCCCTGGCGAGCGCCGGAGCGCGATAGATCAGCGCGCACGCGTCGAACGGCGCGAAGAGCCACTTGTGCGGGTCGACGATGAAGGAATCACACAGTTCCAGGCCGTCGAACCGATGTCTCGCGGACGGCGCGGCCAGAGCGGCCAGCCCGTATGCCCCATCGACATGCATCCACAGCCCGTACGCCCGGGCCACCTCGGCCAGCCCACGCAGGTCGTCGACGACGCCGAACTGAGTGGTACCGGCGGTGGCGACGACGGCGAACACGCCATCGCGCCGGTCGGATGGCAGACCGTCGAGCGCGTGCGCGAGCGCGGGGCCGGTCAGCCGCCCGTGCTCGTCGGAAGGCGCGTCGACGATGTCGACGTCCATCACCCGCGCCGCCTCGACCAGCGACGAGTGAGCCTCCCGCCCGCAGGCAAAGCTCCACCGCCGCGGTGAGATACCCGCCGCGGCGCACCGGGCGCGGGCCGCATGCCGGGCGGCGACCAGCGCGGAGAGGTTGCCGACCGTCCCACCAGGCACGAACACGCCGCCGGCCGCGGCCGGAAGGCCAGCGAGGTCGATAAGCCAACGCAGCGCCTGGTTCTCGGCGAAGACAGCACCCGCGCCTTCGAGCCAGCTACCCGCGTAGATCGACGAGGCCCCCACGACCAGGTCGAACAGGATGGCCGCCCGGGTCGGAGCGGCGGGAATGAACGAGAGGTAGCGCGGATGGTCCGTGGAGATGCAGGCGCGGGCCAACACCTCGTCGTAGAGGCGCAGCGCCTCGGCGCCACCGAGGCCGTCCGCGGTGACCGTCTCTCCCACGGCCGCGGCGAGCTCGGCCGGCGACCGTGGCGCGTCCAGCGGCGCCGGGTCGAACCGCATCCGTTCCTGCGCGTACGCGATGACGGCGCGGGCCAGATCGGCCGTCTGGTCGTCGTAGCGGTGCACAGTCCTCCCGCGCTCCGGAGCAGGCGCACCGGACGCCGCCCATGGCATGGCGCGCCATCGGCGCGACATGACACAAGCGGCACGGCACGACGACCGCGGGCGGCCGCAGCGCGGCCGCGCCGCCCGCCCGTTCCCTCAGGGCGGCCTCGGCAGCACCATCAGGACGGCGCAGGCCAACCCGAATGGCTGCTGGTATCGCGATCCGCCCGAAATCCGCCCGTGCGGGACAGGTCAGGCAGGATCGGTCAGACCTCCTGCTTGCCCTTGCGCTGACGCAGGAAGAAACCACCAGTGGCCAGAGCGACCAGCAGGACGACGATGCCAACACGCTTCATGACAACCTCCGAAATACCTGTTGAAGACTTCTGGACGCCGGTCCCTGGGACCGACGCCGCCGGATCAGGTTCCGACCGAATGTCACGGCGAAGTTTCCGCCCGGCATGGCCAGAGCATGCCACGCACCGCGCGGCAGGGAAGTACCGGCACCGCGCCGCGCCCGACTTACCCTAAAGATCCGGCGCGCCGTCAGCGGGCATCACAGCGGAGGCCCGCTTCGGTGGGCGGCCGAATCGACCGGATGTCTCCGCCATCACATCGGTCAGGCCCTCACTCGAGCCGCCCGTTGTCACCCTGTTCACCGCTTCTTGTTCGGTCGGTCCGAACGGTGGACCCATTCGACGTGCACCATGCCAATCTGTCCGTCCAACGCGAGTCCAGGTCAAGCAGGTCACCGACGGCACACGGCTGGACACAACACGCCGGCCGCTCAGTCGCCGCCGCGCTGCTCCATGACGGTCGCGCCGAGGCCGACCCTCAGCAGCTCCACGGCGGCGGCCTCGCCAGACAGGGTCGCGCCCGGATGCGTCGGGGCGTCCTCGTCGTCCAGCGACGGTTCGTCGTTCGCGCCGCCGGCCGCCTGGGTCTCGAAGGCCCCGGGCGCGCCGGGCGCCGCGGGCGTGACGTTCGTCGCGCTCGTCGCGCGGGAGGGCATGGTGGCCCCGCCTGCGACCGCGGGGCCGCCGACCGTCGTCACGGCCGCCGTGGCAGGTGCCGCCGCGAGGCCGGGGCCGGCATCCTGGCGGGCGAACGTGGGGCCTGGCGCGGTGCCGCCGAGCCCGGGCCCGAGCGGTCCGCGCTCCGCCGTGGCGATGGCGGAACCAGCGAACCCCCCCGCGCCGCCGGCGATGCCGGCCGGATGGGGCGGCTGCGCCCCACCCCCAAGGCTGGTGCCGTACCCACCTGACGGCTGCGGCTGCGCGGCGTACCCGGCCGGCGGGCGGACTCCCTGGCCCGACTGCTGGCCCGACCAGGCGGCCGTCGCCGGCGCGGGCGGCGTCGGGCGGCCCGGCCCGTCGGTCGTCGATGCGTAGCCAGTCGGCGGGCCAGCGGGTCGACTCGGCCCGCCCCGGGCGCCGCCGGCGCCGGGACGCCCACCGCCCGCGCCGGGCTCGCCGATGGTCACCCGCCACGCGCCGCCGAACGTCTCGGTGAGCGCCTCAGCCAGCACATCGGCGTGGTTTCCCTGGCTGAACACCTTGGCCATCGGGGGCGTCGAGAGCGCGAGAAACACCTCGTTCGACCGGACGTCGAGCACACTGACGTGCTCTACCAGGAGGCTCGCCGTCACCACTCTGCGACGCCGTGTCGCCGCGAGCACCTGGTCCCACCTGGCGCGCACGGCTGCCGCCTCAGCCCCRCCGCCACCATCAGTCCCGCCGCCCGCCCCGGCCGCGGCCGCGGGCGGGGCTGGGGCTGGGGGCTGTGCTGGTCGCGCTGGCTGAGGGACCGGCGGAGGCGGCGACTGCCGCCCGGCGAGGGCCGGCGCCGGGGACTCGGCCGCGGGGGCGGGGGCAGAAGCGGGGGCGGGGGCGGCCGTCCGGGGCGCCGCGGCCGCGGGAGCCGCCAAGGCCGGGGCGCCCGCGGCGGCCGGGACACCCGCGGCCAAGCCGCGCTCCAGCCGTTCCAGGCGGACGAGCATGGCGGCCTGGTCCGTCGCCGCGCCCGGCAGCAACGCCCTGGCCAGGACGAGCTCGAGGAGCAGCCGGGGACTCGCCGTCCCGCGCATCTCCGCCAGGCCGGCGTGCAGCACGTCGGCGGTCCGCGACAGCTCCGCCGGGCCGACCCTGCCAGCCTGGGCCTTCATCCGGTCGATCTGGTCGGACGAGAAGGCGTCGAGGAGGCCGCGCTCGACCGCGTCGGGCACCGCATTGATCAGAATGAGGTCGCGCAGCCGCTCCAGCAGGTCCGCGGTGAAGCGGCGCGGGTCGTGCCCCGACCCCACGACCTTGTCGACCACGGTGAACAGCGTCGCCCCGTCGCGGGCGGCGAGCGCGTCGACGGCCTCGTCGAGCAGCACCCCGTCGGTCATCCCGAGCAGCGCGACCGCCCGCTCGTAGCGCAGTCCCTCGGGACCGGCGCCCGCCAGCAGCTGATCGAGCACCGACAGCGAGTCGCGCACCGAGCCGGCGCCAGCGCGGACCACCAGCGGGAGCACCGACGGGTCGATCTCGGCGCCTTCCTGGGCGCATATCGAGGCCAGATGATCGCGCAGCACCCCAGGCGGCACCAGCCGGAAGGCGTAGTGATGCGTCCTGGACCGGATGGTGGCGATCACCTTGTCCGGCTCGGTCGTCGCGAAGATGAACTTCAGGTAGGGTGGCGGCTCCTCGACGACCTTGAGCAGCGCGTTGAACGCCGCGGCGGTCACCATGTGCGCCTCGTCCACCACGAAGACCTTGAACCGGGCCGAGGCCGGCGCGAAGAACGCGCGTTCCCGCAGGTCACGAGCGTCGTCCACGAGGCCGTGCGAGGCGGCGTCGATCTCGGTGACGTCCATCGACGAGCCGGTCCGGATGGACACGCACTGGTCGCACACGCCACACGGTTCAGGCGTCGGCCCCTGCTCGCAGTTGAGCGAGGCGGCGAGGATCCGCGCCGACGAGGTCTTCCCGCAGCCGCGCGGGCCGCTGAACAGATAGGCATGGTGCAGCCGGCCGGTCCGCAGCGCCTGCATCAGCGCCGACGTCACATGCTCCTGCCCGACGACCTGGCTGAACATCGCGGGCCGGTACCGGTTGTACAGCGCTGTGCTCACAGTGTCTCGAGCTCACTCCCGGGGTTCCTGCCGGATTGATGAAGCTTGCGTAGTCCGGGGTCCCTGCCGGATCGGCGAAGCCGATCCGGGAGGTCTGCTGGTAGGTCCGGCCGCACTCACTCCACCGCCTTCCTCGTCCCTCGGAAGGCGGCTCCGCGAGCTTGCTCCTGCGCTCGCCAACCCGCCCTCGCAGCCCGCGTCACTACCTGCCCCGATCCGGTGCCTGGACTGCCAGGGGAACGGGGCAGGCCCATTCTCCGCCTCCGCGCGCCCACCGATGCGGGGACCACTCCGCCCCCCAGGATCGCGCGAACCGCGACACCGGGAGTCCCCGGGTCACTCCAAAGCACAGCCCTCGCCAACCCGGGAAGCCATCCCAGGGACGGCGGCGGCGACGAAGACCACCCCGCCCTCGCCGGTCTCCGCCCGCGGAGCGGCGGAGCCGCGCCGCGGAGCCACCGCGTCACGCCTCAGAGTCGCGCGAAGCACGACACCGGGCGTCCGGGGGTCGCCCCCCAGGCAGACATCAGCAGAACCGCGCCTCAAAGTCGCGAAGCACGACATCGGGGGTCCGGGGGTCGCCCCCGGGGCAGACATCACGAGCCCGGGGAAGCCGTCCAAAGGACGGCGAACAAGAGGACCCCTCGCGCACCCGCCAGAGCCCGCTTATCCTTGCTGCCTTCCGGCCCTGGGGAGGTTCACGAGGATGACGCCACACGAGGGGTCTGCTCCGCAGTCTAGCCCCCTGGCGCCGATCTTGGCGCCTGGGGCACCCCGGGCTGAGACACCCCGGAGATCCTCGCTCGGGCCCCGCCCGCCGGCCCCGACACGCCCACGATCCGGTACTCTCGTCGACGGAGGACTCGCCTAGTGGCCTAGGGCGCACGCTTGGAAAGCGTGTTGGGCTTACACCCTCGCGGGTTCGAATCCCGCGTCCTCCGCTCGGCGGGCTGCTCGGTACGCAGCACCTTCGCTATCGCGGAGGACGCCATGCCTGCCGGGGGGCGACCCCCTGGAATCCTCGACGCCAGACTTCGCCCGCCTTCGCGGCTCTGTCGCAACTCTGCGCGAAACACCCCGCCCGCGGATCATCTGGTCTCAGTCTTGGTCTCGCTCAGCGGATTCGCTGGACGTCGGGCCTCCCATAGAAGCTGGTCGAGCCGGCCCGCCGCGTCCTTCAACACGGGATCGGTGAGGTGCTGGTAGCGGCGGCGCATGCCCGTCGACCGTCCCATGATCCTCATGGCAGCCCGGTCGGGCACGTCGCCGGCACCATCGGACTCAAGATCAGTCAGACGTTGCGCGTCACCGGCGGCGCGTAGCGTCTGACTGATCTTGAAAGGATCGTTCCGAAACGGGCGGACGTCCTCGGGAAGCCCCACGCGGTCGGAAGGTGGCGGCACGCCCTCACTGACCGTCGCCCATCGGATGGCCGACGCGCTGTCGTGACGGCCGGTGAGGTCGGCGAGCCCCACCGCCAGGGCTTCCCCGGCCTCCGCACCATCCGCATAGGCGGCGGCCCCT
This sequence comes from Pseudofrankia sp. EUN1h, assembly GCF_001854645.1. Classification (NCBI taxonomy): domain Bacteria; kingdom Bacillati; phylum Actinomycetota; class Actinomycetes; order Frankiales; family Frankiaceae; genus Pseudofrankia; species Pseudofrankia sp. EUN1h. Next base: position 31,696 of record NZ_MBLN01000056.1, read on the forward strand.
GGTGTGGGCACGGATACTCCTCGCGGCGGACGTAGGATCATGGTCATGTCGAATCCTGGGGAGCCGTTCGGCGGGCTCGGCGGCGACGCGGCCGGTGGCTTCGGGGCGCTCTTCGAGCAGGCGCAGAAGATGCAGGCCGCGATGGTCACCGCGCAGCGGGAGCTGGCGGAGGCCCGTGTCGAGGGCAGCGCGAGTGGCGGGCTGGTCACCGCGACCGTGAACGGCGGCGGCGAGCTGGTCGACCTGAAGATCAGCCCGCAGGCCGTGGACCCGGACGACACCGAGACCCTCGCCGACCTGGTGCTGGCCGCGGTGCGTGACGCCACGACGAACGCGCACAAGCTGGCCGAGCAGAAGATGGCGGCGGCCACCGGCGGCCTGGGCGACGTGCTCGGAGGCCTAGGCGGCCCCGGTGGCGGGCTGCCAGGGATGCCGGGCGGCTTTCCGCAGCTCGGCTGACGGCACAGCTCGGCTCACGACATCGTGGCCTGATGGGTTTCTGGACTGACGGCGCTGACGGCGCGGGACGGTAAGGCAAACGTGTATGAAGGCGTCGTCCAGGACCTGATCGACGAGCTCGGGATGCTTCCCGGGATCGGGCCGAAGAGCGCCCAGCGCATCGCGTTCCACGTTCTCGCCGCCGACCCGGCAGACGTCCGCCGGCTCGCCAAGGCGCTCCTCGAGGTCAAGGACAAGGTCCGGTTCTGCCGGATCTGCTTCAACGTGGCCCAGGCCGAGCTGTGCCGGATCTGCTCCGACCCGCGCCGCGACACGACGGTGATCTGTGTCGTCGAGGAGTCGAAGGACGTCGTCGCGGTCGAGCGCACCCGTGAGTTCCGCGGCCGGTACCACGTGCTGGGCGGGGCGATCAACCCGATCGGCGGCGTTGGCCCCGACGACCTGCACATCCGCGAGCTGATCGCGCGGCTGGCCGACGGCTCGGTGACCGAGCTGATCCTGGCAACCGACCCGAACACCGAGGGTGAGGTCACCGCGAGCTACCTCGCCCGCCAGATCGCCCCGATGGGCCTGACCGTTTCCCGGCTGGCGAGCGGGCTGCCGATGGGCGGCGACCTGGAATGGGCGGACGAGGTAACCCTGGGCCGCGCCTTCGAGGGCCGCCGCACCGTCTCCCCCTGACGGCCGCCGCTCCCCCTGACGGCCGCCAGCGAGGCTAGAAGCCGAGGACTGGCGCGTAGGTGGAGCTGGGAATCGCCGATAGCGTCAGCAGAACAACGCTGATGTCCAGCTCGTCCGCCTCCACGGAGAAGTGCCCGACCATGCCACGGGTCAGGTAGACCGGCTGGCCACCGCGGCTGACCCGCACCCCGAAGACACCCGCCGCTCGCAGCCACCAGACCCTGTCGGCCGCTCTGATGCGCACCTGCCGGTTGTCGCGGCGCAGGTCAGTCACGAGCCTGCGCAATGGCGGGTGGGCGGCCCGCGGTCGGCCAGGCTGATCGACCGTGCCGGCGATCTCCTGGCCGGAGGCGTGCACCACCAGGCGAGCCGACTCCGCTGTCAGCTCGATCAGCGAGCTTTCTCGGGAGATCTCCTGACCGGCGGGCCACATCGTCGCCGGCCAGATTCCCTCCCCGGCGAGGACTCGCGCACCCAGCGGGCCGCCGGTCGGGTGCCCCGGCGGCAGCAACGCGCCGACCACCTGGCCGGCTCCATCGAGCCGCCAGGCGACCGACACGACAGCACCGGGGGCCAGGCCKGGCAACACCGGAGCGCGGGGAGCCGCTCCGGTGAGGCTCGCGCGCACGGGCAGCATGCGGAGCATCCGAGTGGGAGTGACATTGTGGATGAGGATCCACGACTGGGTCAGGCCGATCACGCCCAGCGCCTCCTCCAGCCATCCGCCACCGCGGCCCTGGAACGGGCGATCAGTCCAGCCAGGCGGCCCGGGATGCCCGTGTCCAGCGTGAACCACGCTCCGTTTCCACCGGTGGACAGTCTGCCATCCGCCCCTTACGCATCGCAATACGAGTACATCTCGGGAGCTATCCCGACATTCGATAACCCGTCAGAGCCATGCCGAAACGTCGATCGGATGCCCACCCCCGGTCGTGGTGCGCCGGTGGCCGGATGGCAGCGTGGAACGTGGAACGTGGAACGCGAGCCGGACCCGACCGGTCCTGTCAGGAGCGGGTACACCAGATGATCATAAGTTCGCACGTCGGAGCGGGCGCTCTGGTCGGCATGGCCATCCGCCGGCCGGGGGCGGCGCTTGCCGCGGGCTTCGTGTCCCACCTCGTGATGGACGCGCTGCCGCATTGGGGCACGGGCCCGAACACCGAGTCGGAATGGCTGCCGATCGCGAAGAAGGACGGCGTCGCGGGGCTCGCCGCGATGGCGCTGTTGACCGCGTCGGCGCCGGCGGCCGTCCGGCTCGGCGTGCTTGCCGGGATGACGGGTGCCTGCCTGCCGGACACCGACAAGATCGGCCGCTTCTTCGTCGGCCGCAGCCCTTGGCCGGTTCGATTCGACCGTTTCCACGAGGCGATCCAGAACGAGGCCCGCCACCGCCTCCCCCGCGAGGTCGCCACCGCCGCCGCGCTCACGGCGATCGGCACGCTCACCCTGCGAACCTGGTCCACCCGCGCTCAACGGACCGACTGATGACGGCGACGGGGGCGAGGATCACGTGGGCGAGGATCAGAGGTCGGGGAAGAGGACCGCGGCGCCGGTGACGCGGTCGGCGGCGAGGTCCGCCAGGGCACGGTCGGCGACGGCGAGCGGGTAGGGCGTCACGGTCACCTCCAGCCGGTGACGGGCGGCGATCTCCAGGAACTCGGTGCCGTCGGCCCGGGTGTTCGCGGTGGTGCTGCGCATCGAGCGCTCTTGGAACAGGTGGCGCTGGTAGTTCAACGTCGGGACGTCCGAAAGGTGGATCCCGGCGGTCGACAGGGTGCCGCCGCGGTCGAGCGCCTCGAGCGCGACCGGCACCAGGTCGCCGACCGGCGCGAACAGCACCGCCGCGTCCAGCGGCTCGGGCGGGGCGTCGTAGGCGCCGGTGACGGAAGAGGCACCCAGCGCCACCGCCAGCCGTTGGGCGTCCGCCGAGCGCGTCATCACGTGCACAGTGGCGCCCTCGGCGAGCGCCACCTGGGCGGCAAGATGCGCGGAGGCGCCGAAGCCGTAGATGCCGAGCCGTCCGCCCGGCGGCAGCTCGGCGCGCCGCAACGCCCGGTAGCCGACGATCCCGGCGCACAGCAGGGGCGCGAGCTCACCGTCGTCATAGCCAGCCGGGAGCAGGTAGGCATAGTCAGCGTTCACGACGGCGTACTGCGCATAGCCGCCGTCGACGTCCCAGCCGGTGTAGGTGGACGCCGGGCAGAGGTTCTCCGCGCCACGGCGGCAGTAACCGCAGGTGCCGTCCGTGCCGGCCAGCCAGGCGATGCCCAGCCGCCCGTCCGGCCCCAGCCCCGGCCAGTGGGCCTCGACGTCGACGCCGGGCCCAACCGCGTCCAGCCGGCCGACGACCTCGTGACCCGGGATGGTGAACGGACGGCGAGGTGTCAGGTCACCCTCGGCCAGATGCAGGTCCGTCCGGCACACCCCACAGGCGAGCACGCGCAGCCGGACCTGACCATGGCCAGGCTCGGGCACCGGCAGTTCGACCTGACGCAGCGGCCCCGTGGCCGCCGGCCCCGGCTTCGCCACCTGCCAGCCCACCATCATGTTCGCGCCCGCGGCCATGCCCGAAGACTCCCACCGCCCCCGCTGCCTGTCCCGCCAAGCCTCGGTTCGCCGGTACAGCACCACGACACACCCGGCCGCCACCCAGGCCGACCGCGCGCCGAAACGCCACCGGCCACCAGCGGCGTGATCGCCGTTTGTGCTCTTCGATGGTCGTCAGCCGGCCCCGCGAACGACCGCGGGAGGACGGAAACGACGATCAACGCCTAGCGGCGACGCGGCCCGGGTCGGCCCAATGCCTCTGGACCGACCCGGAACGAGCGCAAAGGACGCCTGGCGCCTGGCGCCCGACGTGCGGCGTTCAAGCGCCGGGCGGCCGGGCGAGGCGACCTCCGAGGGCTACCCCGAGGGGCTCAGACGTTGACCCCGTAGTCGCGCGCGAGACCGGCGAGGTCGTTGTGGCCCTGGCCGACAGCGCGGAACTTCCAGTCGGCGCCGTTGCGGTACACCTCACCGAAGATGACGACCGTCTCGGTCGAGTAGTCCTCGGACAGGTCGTAGCGGACGAGCTCGGTGCCGTTCTGGTCCACGACGCGGATGTAGGCGTTGCGGACCTGGCCGAAGTTCTGGGCCCGGTTGACGGCGTCGTAGATGGACACCGGGACGACGATCTTGGCAGCGTCGGCCGGGACGAGACCGAGGTTGATGACGACCGACTCGTCGTCGCCCTCGCCCTCGCCGGTCCGGTTGTCGCCGGACAGCTCGATCGCGCCATCGGGCGACTTCAGGTTGTTGAAGAAGACGAAATGCCCGTCCGAGACGACCTTGTTGCTCTCGCTGACGGCGATGGCCGACGCGTCGAGGTCGAACTCGGTTCCGGTGGTGGTGCGGGCATCCCAGCCGAGGCCGACGGTGAGCGTCGTGAGCTGCGGGTTGCCGGCGTCAGCCGCCGTCTTCGTCAGGCTGACGTTGCCGCCCTTGGCGAGGCTGATGGCCATGTATGAGTCCTTCCTGGCCGATCTATTCCACAAGCATCGACGGCCATGACAGTGAGCAGCGCTGGTCGCGAACACCTTCGCACAATTCGTCCGACCGATCAGCCGGCCCGTCGCGCGCCGGACACCGCAACCGGCCGTCGGGGCCACCCCTGGGCGTGTTCGACGACGCAACAACACCGAAACAGCACGGACTCGGCAACGAACGCACCATCGCGGGACGAGCGGGGTGCCCGTCCCGCGAGGGCCCACCGAGCAGGCCCAGCGCACAGGCCCTAGCGCGCAGGCCCCAGCGCGCGGCCGATCAGCGAGATGACGGATGTCATGGCGGGGTCGTGACGGTCATGACTGACGCGAGGATCGCCCTGGGCAGCACCCTGCTGGCATGCCCAGATTCAACGCGTCGCGGCCGCCGCGAGACGAGCGCGCCACCCGCCGGGCCCGCGGCACCGGCCCCGCGGCGCCATCCCCCGCGACCACCACCAGGCCATCCGCGAGGTCATCCCCGACGCCGGCCGCGCCGGCCGCGCCCGCCGCGCCGAGGTCTCCCGGCGCAGCGCCGATCGTGCTCGACGGCGTCCACCGGGGCTATGGGGCGACGAAGGCGGTGGCCGGGGTGAGCCTGACCGTCCCCGCCGGCCAGGTCGTCGCGTTGCTCGGCCCGAACGGTGCCGGCAAGTCCACCGCCATCGACATCCTGCTGGGCCTGACCAGGCCCGACCGCGGCACGGTCAGCCTGTTCGGCCAGGAGCCGCGGCAGGCCTGCGCGAACGGGCTGGTCGGCGCGATGCTGCAGAACGGGGGCCTGCTCCCGTACGCGACGGTCGGCGCGGTGCTCGACGCGCTGCGCGGGCTCTACCCGCACCCGCTGCCCACCGCCGAGGTGCTGCGCCGCGCGGGCGCGGCCGACCTGGCCGGTACCCGCACCGAGCGGCTCTCCGGCGGCCAGCGTCAGCGGGTCCGCTTCGCGGCCGCGCTGCTGCCCGATCCCGCCCTGCTGGTGCTGGACGAGCCGACGGCGGCGATGGACGTGGCCGCGCGGCTCGCGTTCTGGGCGGCGACGCGGGAATGGGCCGCCGAGGGGCGCACCGTGCTGTTCGCGACCCATTACCTGGCCGAGGCCGACGACTTCGCCGACCGGATCGTGCTGCTGCGCGCGGGCGAGGTCGTCGTGGACGGTCCCACGACCGAGGTGAAGGCGCAGGTCGGCGGCCGGACGATCCGCGCGACGCTGCCCGGCGCCGAGACGGGCCGGCTCGCGACGTTCGGGCCGCTGCCCGGAGTCACCAGGGCCGAGGCTCGCGGCGAGACGATCGAGCTGGCGTGCGCCGACAGCGACCGGGCACTGCGGGCGCTGCTCGCCGCCGCCCCGGACGTCCGGGACATCGAGATCACCGGCGCCGGCCTGGAGGACGCCTTCGTCGCCCTCACCAGCGCCCCCACGGACCACGCCGCGCCGCCCCAGGCCGCGCCGCCCCAGGCGTCGGCACGTCAGGAATGGGCATCTCAGGAATGGGCCAAGGAGACCTCGCGATGAACCCGGCCCTGCTGACCGCCCGCTACACCCGGTTCGAGATAGGCCGGATCTGGCGCAACCCACGCTTCCTGATCTTCAGCGTGACGTTTCCCTTCATCATGTTCGCCGCCTTCACCTCGAGCGACGCCGGCGACCAGCTCGGCGACATCACCGTTGGCCCGTACGTCATGGTCAGCATGGCGACCTTCGGCGCGATGGTGTCCGTCGTCGGCACCGCCGGGCGGATCGCGCTGGAGCGCACGGGTGGCTGGAGCCGCCAGCTGCGGCTGACCGCGCTCACCGGTGGCCACTATCTGCTCACCAAGGTGCTCACCTCGTTCACGCTGGCGCTGCCCGCGCTGGTCGTGGTGTTCGTCGAGGCGGGCGCGCTCGGCCGCGCCAAGCTGGCAGTGCACACATACTTCGTCGTCGGCCTGTGGGTACTGATCGGCATGGTGCCGTTGGCCGCGTTCGGGATCTGGCTGGGCTACCTGCTGCGCGCCGACAACGCGGCGCAGCTGTCCGGCGCGGTCTCCTCGCTGCTCGCGCTTGCCGGCGGCGTGTGGGTACCGGTCGAGCAGTTCCCGGACTGGATGGCCGGGATCGCGAAGGCGCTGCCGGTGTACTGGACGGCCGACGCCGGCCGCGAGGTGATCGCCGGTAGTTGGCTCGGCTGGCGCGGTCTGGTCATCCTGGCGGTATGGACCGTTGTTTTCGGCCGGCTCGCGGCCCGGGCCTACTCCCGTGACCAGCTGCGAGCCTGACAGCGCAGGACGACGATCGAGGCGACGAGCGTGGTGACGGGTACCAGCATGGCGATGGGCCAGACGGCGGGTGAGCCGTCGCAGGACACGCTCGCGGTGGTCCGGCGGTTCTTCCTGGAGCCGATCCGGGGGGAGAACGCGCTCGGGCGTGAGGCCGGCGTCGGCCGGTGGCGGCGCACCGCGGCGATCTGGYTGGTCTACCTCGGATACTCGGTCGGCGACCTGTTCGCGAATGACCGGCCGCCGCGGATAGCGCTCGGGCTGATCCTGCTGGCCGCGTTCGCCTACCTCTACGTCGGCCCGCTTCCCCGGGCGATGTTCGGCGGGCCGCGGCGCTATCAGGCGACGGTGCTGGTCGGGATGCCCGGTATCACCGTTGTCTACCTGGTCGTGCTGGGCCGCAGCGGGCTGGTGATGCCGGTCTTCGACTCCGTCGCCTTCGCCATGCTGCTGCTCCCGGTGATCGGACTGCCGATCATCCTGGCGATGGCGGCGGCGGTCACCTGGCTGCCGCAGTACGTCCCGAGCTGGGACGTGCACGGCGAGCAGTGGTCGCTCTCCGGGCCGATCATGCTCGTGGTCTTCGCTCTCTACGTGATGCGGACCGGGACGCGGCACCAGATCGAGCTGTTCCAGGCCCGGCGGGAGATCGAGCGGCTGGCCAAGGAGCAGGAGCGGCTGCGGATCAGCCGGGACATGCACGATCTGCTGGGGCACGCGTTGACGACGATCACGGTCAAGGCCGAGCTCGCGTCCCGGATCGTCGGCCGCGACCCGGGCCGGGCGGCGGCCGAGATGGCGCAGGTGGCGGCGCTCGGCCGGGAGGGGCTCGCCGACGTGCGGGCGGCGCTGGCCGGCTACCGGCCGGTGAGCCTGGCCGGCGAGGTGGCCTCCGCGCGGGAGGTGCTGCGCGCCGCGGGCATCGACGCGGAGCTGCCTGCGGCCGTCGAGCAGGTTCCGGCCGAGCTGAGCGAGCTGTTCGGCTGGGTGTTGCGGGAGGGAGTGACCAACGTCGTGCGGCACAGCGGCGCGCGATCCGTCCAGGTGGCGCTGACGGACAGGTCCATCGAGGTCGTCGACGACGGTCGCGGCCCCCTGCCACGGGGCGCCACCGCCGGCCCGGCTGGCGTGGCCGACCCGGCCGGCCTGGCTGCTCCGGCGGCCCTCGTGCCGTCCGCTCGGACGGGGACGGGGACCCGCGCGGAGCGGGGCGCCCCCGGCCATGGGCTCGAGGGGCTCGCCGAGCGGGTCGCCGCGGCGGGCGGGCGGCTGGAGACCGGCCCCGCTCGGCCCACGTCGAACGACGCGGATGCAGACGCGGGCGCCGATGCCGACGTCGCGTCCGGCGCGCCGGCGGCGGGCGCGGCGGGTGACGCGACAGGGGAGGGCGGAGGCTTCCGGCTGCGCGCGGTGGTGCCGGCGTGATCCGCGTGCTGCTCGCCGACGACCAGCACCTGGTCCGCGGGGCGCTGGCCGCGTTGCTGTCGCTGGAGGACGACATCGAGATCGTCGGGCAGGTCGGCCGCGGCGACGAGGTCGTCGCGGCCGTCAGGGAGCTGCTGCCGGACGTCGTGCTGATGGACGTCGAGATGCCCGGAATCGACGGGCTGGCCGCCGCTGGCGCGGTGCGCGCCGCTCGGCCGGCCAGCCGGGTGCTCATCGTGACCACCTTCGGGAGGGCTGGCTACCTGCGCCGGGCGATGGAGGCCGGGGCGCTGGGCTTCGTCGTCAAGGACGCGCCGCCGGACGCGCTCGCGGAGGCGGTGCGCCGGGTCTCCCGGGGCGAGCGGGTCGTCGACCCGACGCTCGCCGCCGCGACGCTCGCCACCGGTCCTAGCCCGCTCACCGCCCGCGAGCGCGACGTCCTCGTCGCGGCGCGCGACGGGGCGACCGTGGCCGACATCGCCGGCCGGCTGTTCCTGTCCGAGGGCACCGTCCGCAACTACCTGTCCGCCGCGATCGCCAAGACCGGAGCCCGCAACCGCATGGAGGCACTCCGGGCCGCCGAGGAGTCCGGCTGGCTCTGACCAGCGCCGATGCGGCTGGCGGCCGTCGGCGCCGCGAGACCGGCGAGGCCACGCCGGGAGCCGGTGACGTGGCGACGGAGGGCGAAAAACGAGTCGGGAACGGTGGCCGCACTCTGTAGCCTGAGGGCATGGCGCTGGTGGTGGCGAAGTTCGGCGGCTCCTCCGTTGCGGACGCCGACAAGATCAAAAGGGTGGCCGAGCGGGTCGTCGAGCAGCGCCGCGAGGGTAACGATGTGTGCGTCGTCGTGAGCGCGATGGGTGACACGACCGACGAGCTGCTCGAGCTCGCCGAGCAGGTGTCCCCGCTGCCGCCGCCCCGTGAGCTGGACATGCTGCTGACCTCGGGCGAGCGCATCTCGATGGCGCTGCTGGCGATGGCGATCTCCAACCTGGGTGCCGAGGCGCGCTCGTTCACCGGCTCGCAGGCCGGAGTGATCACGACGGGCACGCACGGCAAGGCGCGGATCATCGACGTCACCCCCGGCCGGATCCGCACCGCGCTCGACGAGGGCGCGATCGCGATCGTCGCCGGTTTCCAGGGCGTCAGCCAGGACACCAAGGACATCACGACGCTCGGCCGCGGCGGCTCGGACACCACCGCGGTCGCGCTGGCCGCCGCGCTGCACGCCGACGTCTGCGAGATCTACACCGACGTGGACGGCGTCTTCACCGCCGACCCGCGGATCGTGCCGAACGCGCGGAAGATCGACACGCTCTCCTACGAGGAGATGCTCGAGCTCGCCGCCAGCGGCGCCAAGGTCCTCATGCTGCGCTGCGTCGAGTACGCCCGCCGCTACAGCGTTCCCGTCCATGTCCGCTCGTCGTTCGCGACGAAGCCGGGAACCTGGGTCATCGACATTCCGGAGGCTGAACTCGTGGAACAGGCCATCATCCGCGGCGTCGCGCACGACAACAGCGAGGCGAAGGTGACGGTCGTCGGCTGCCCGGACAAGCCCGGGGTCGCGGCGGCTGTGTTCCGCGCCGTCGCGAACTCGGACGTCAACCTCGACATGATCGTCCAGGTCGGCTCGGTCGCCGGCAGCGGCCGCACGGACATCTCGTTCACGCTGCCGAAGACGGACGGCCGCATCGCGCTGGCCGCGCTCGACAAGGTGCGCGAGGAGATCGGCTTCGAGAAGACCCTGTACGACGACCACATCGGCAAGCTGTCGCTGATCGGCGCGGGGATGAAGTCGCATCCCGGTGTGTCCGCCCGGTTCTTCGGCGCGCTCGCGGACTCGGGTGTGAACGTCGAGATCATCTCGACCTCCGAGATCCGGATCTCGGTCGTCGTCCGCGACACCGACCTGCCGGGCGCCGTCCGGGCGGTCCACGACGCCTTCGAGCTCGGCGACCCCGACAACCAGGCCATCGTCTACGCCGGCACCGGCCGCTAGCTTCCCACCGATCTGCCCATGCACGGGTGAACGCATACCGGACGCTCGGCGTTGATCACGGGTAGGCAGGCAGATCGCAGACCTCCCAGATCGCTTCGCGATCCGGCAGGGACCCCGGGGCCCCTCGCCTGACTTCAGCAAGAGCAAGCCCATATGGAGAGGAACTTCGGCCGTGGCCGACGAGATTGTGCGCCGTCCTACCCTTGCCATCGTTGGCGCGACCGGAGCCGTGGGCACCGTCATGCTGTCGCTGCTGGACGAGCGCCCGGACATCTGGGGTGAGATTCGCCTGATCGCCTCCGCCCGCTCGGCGGGGCGGACGCTGCGGGTACGCGGCGAGGACGTGGTCGTCCAGGCGCTCGCGCCCGAGGTCTTCGACGGTGTCGACATCGCGATGTTCGACGTGCCCGACGAGGTCTCCGCCCAGTGGGCACCGGTCGCCGCCGAGCGCGGAGCGATCGCCGTCGACAACTCCGGCGCGTTCCGGATGGACGCGGACGTGCCGCTGATCGTCCCGGAGGTCAACGCCGACGCGCTCGCGGACACGCCACGCGGGATCATCGCCAACCCGAACTGCACGACGCTGTCGATGATCGTCGCCGTCGGCGCGCTGCACCGCGAGTTCGGCCTCGAGTCGCTGTTCGCCACGTCCTACCAGGCGGCCAGCGGCGCCGGGCAGGCCGGCATCGACGCGCTCTATGACCAGCTGGCCGTCGTCGGCGGCCGCCGCGACCTCGGCCAGGCCGCCGGCGACGTGCGCAAGGCCCTCGGTGAGGACGCCCTCGGGCCGTTCCCGGCTCCGCTCGCGCTCAACGTGGTCCCCTGGGCCGGCTCACTCAAGGACGGCGGCTGGTCGTCCGAGGAGATGAAGATCCGCAACGAGTCGCGCAAGATCCTCGGACTGCCGAGCCTGCGCGTCTCGACGACCTGCGTGCGGGTTCCGGTCATCACCACCCACGCGGTGGCGGTGCACGCCCGGTTCACCCGCCCGGTCAGCGCCGCCGAGGCCCGCGCCGTGCTCACCAGCGCCCCCGGGGTGGCCGTCGTCGACGACCCAGCGAACGGCGAGTTCCCGACGCCGGCGGACGTCGTCGGCACCGACCCCACCTGGGTGGGCCGAATCCGCCAGTCGCCGGACGACCCGAACGAGGTAGCGCTTTTCGTGTGTGGCGACAACCTCCGCAAGGGCGCAGCCCTGAACACCTTGCAGATCGCCGAGACCCTCGTCGCCCGCGGCTTGAGCTAACTCCCGCCTGGCGCGGCGGCTTACCGGACAACGGTTGCGAATACAAATACCGGGGGCCCTTCTGCGCGCCCGGGCGGCGCAAGCGCCGAAGCCACCGCGAAATGCGATCAGCCCGCCTCCCCGGGGGAAGGCGGGCTGATCGTGGTCAAAGACTGAGCCCTAGGTCGAGCAAAGCCCGACGGTGGGGTCCGGGGTCACCCCCGAAGCGATATGCAGAGCGGGCCACCGGGAGGCTGCCGAAGGCGGCGACCGTGGTGGCCCGTGTCAAGGTCTGCGTGGCTCAGATGGCGTGGACAGCGTCGGCCTGYGGCCCCTTCTGACCCTGGGTCACCTGGAACTCGACCCGCTGGCCCTCCTCGAGGRACTTGTAGCCGTCCATGTCGATCGCGCTGTAGTGGACGAAGACGTCGGAGCCGCCGCCGTCCACAGAGATGAAGCCGAAGCCCTTTTCCGAGTTGAACCACTTGACCGTGCCCTGAGCCACGTGCCGTTCTCCCTGCTGGTGCAGTCAGGGCCCGCACCGCGCGGACCCCGGGCCAATTGCCGGCGACACATTCATCACCGGCTCAGTTCCGCGGCGTCTCGGTTGAGACACAACCGAACTGTAGCCAGCCTCGACGGTACACGTCGACGGGCGCGCGCGGGAGGCCTCCAGCCCAGGAAGTCCCACTTCATCCGTCGGTAACAAGCCGACGCCCACGCGCGCGCGGATGCCCATATCGCATCCGCCCCAATCGGTCGAGACCGCGCGCCGGCATGACGAAACGACACGCCGCGACACAAACCAGCCACCGACCGAAAGGTGATATAGGTCACCCATTATAGTCCAGTGTGCGCGCATGGCGCCATTGGTCTCCACAGCCGTGTGGCACTTCGTTCCGCCGGCACTTCGTCGGGACACCGGGCGAGGGGCCGAAAGCCAGCCCTGGCAGCTACTGGCCGGGCAGCGCCCGCGCGAGATCGGCGATCAGATCGGCGGGTTCCTCCAGCCCGATGGACAGGCGCAGTAGGCCAAGATCGACGCCGGCCGCCGCGATCTCGTCAGGGGTCTGGTGGGAGAACACCAGGGTCGCCGGGTGCGTGATCAGGCTCTCGACGCCCCCGAGGCTGACCGCGTTGACGAACAGGTCGACCCCGCGCAGCACGCCCTGGGCCGCCTCGAACCCGCCCCGCACGACGAAGCTGAGCATGCCGCCGAACCCGGTCATCTGCCGGCGGGCGAGCTCGTGCTGCGGATGGTCGACCAGCCCCGGGTAGTGCACCGCCTCGACGGCGGGGTGGCCGGCGAGGAACTCGGCGACGACCTGCGCGGACGAGTTCTGCCGCGCCAGCCGCAGCGGGAAGGTACGCAGGCCGCGGGCCAGCAGCCAGGCTTCGAAGGGATGGCAGACCGGGCCGAAGACCCGGGCGGTCTGCCAGGCCGCCTCCATCAGGTCGGCGCGGCCCGTCACCACGCCCGCGGTGACGTCGCTGTGCCCCCCGAGGTACTTCGTCGCCGACTGGACGACGAGGTCGGCGCCGAGCTCGATCGGGCGGGTGTTGAAGGGCGACGCGAACGTGTTGTCCGTGATCATCAATGCGCCGTGGTCGTGGGCCGCGCGGGCCGCCGCGGCGAGATCGGTGAGGACCAGGCTCGGGTTGCTCGGCGTCTCGGTGTAGACGACCCTGGTCCGGTCGGTGACCGCCGCCGCGAGCGCCGCCGGGTCCGACTGCTCGACCAGGCTCACCTCGACGCCGAAGCGCGGCAGCACGTCCGTCAGCAGGGTGAGCGACGCGGTGTAGTGCTGGGTCTGGGCCACGACGTGGTCGCCCTGGGAGACGTTCGACAGCAGTGCGGCGCTGACCGCCGCCATCCCGCTGCCGACGAGGAGCGCGGCCTCGGCGCCGTCGAGTTCGCGCAGCATCTCCTCGCAGGCCCGGGCGTTGGGCGAGCCGTAGCGGGTGTAGAACCGCGCCGGGCTGACGGCGCTCGCGACCTCGGCGGCCCGCTCGTCCGCTGGCAGCCGGTAGGTGCTGGTCTGGAAGATCGGCGGGTTGAGCGGCTCGCCGATCGGGTCGTCGTGCCAGTCCGGGTGGATCAGCCGGGTGATGTCCGCCCAGTTCCTGGCCGCGGCCGGTTCGGGGTTCCGCCGCCGGGGGTTGCGCTGTTCGGAATTCCGTTGTTCGCCGGTCATGGCCACAGCCTGCCCGGCCCGTCGGCCAGGCCGCGACCCGATTTCGGTGCCATCCTGCCCAGGGCGGCAGAACTCACCGGGAAGCTACCCCTTCAGCCAGCGGCGGTGGCGGCTGTCCGAGAGAGACGGCCAGGCGTCGAAGAAGTCCCGCTCGGCGAGGCGCGCCCGCAACTCCTCCAGGCCGAGCAGCAGGCCGTAGGTGAACGCCGTCGGCTCGCCGGCCTCCTGGGCCGAAATCCCCCAGGACCGCAGCAGCCCGGCGGCCACGGTGGCGTCCTGGTGGGTGCCGAGCAGCTCCTGCGCCTCCGAGGAGATCCGGGCGAGTGTCTTGGCGTCCGCGCCGAAGACCGGCGTGATCGCCTCACCGGCGTAACGCAGCCGCTTGGCCTGCTTGCGCGCGGAGTGGAGCAGCACATCGCGGTCATGGCCGGCCGGAGTGGCCGCCGCCTTCGCGATCTTGCGGACGAGCCTGTGGTCGGCTGCCCGGACCAGCTCGCGCAGCTCGGTCGCCGCCGGCCGCCGTGCTCGCCCCGCCAGCGGCGCGCGCACCAGGTCGGCGAGGTCGACCAGCAGCACGAGGTAACGCTCGCCGCGCAGCGCGGCGAGCGCCTCGTCCCTGCCCTGGGACATGCCGGCCTTGAGATGCCGGGCCAGGCTCTCCTCGACGGGGCCGCGGACGAGGTCGGGCGGCAGTGCCGCGAGCCGGCCGTCGAAGTACTCCAGCTGAACCTCGCTGTCGCGGGCGCCGGACAGGGCCGCCGCGAGGTCGCCGAGCTCGCGGTCGAGATGACCCACCAGGTCGGCCGGGAACAGCGGCGCGAACGTGCGCAGCGTGCTGCGCATCCGGCGGGTGGCCACTCGCATCTTGTGCACCGCGTCCGGCTCGTCCATCCGCACCCGCGGGTCGGCGGCGAGCAGCGCGTCCACCTGCTCGGACAGGTAGGCGCGCAGCACCTCGCCGGCGGCGAGGTGGGCTCGCCGCCGGCGGCGAGCCGGCAACGCCGTCGACGGGCTCGGGGCCGGCGCGGGCGGCGCGGTGTTGGCCAGGCTGAGCACATGGGCGAGCTTGGAGCCGTGCGGCGCGTCCGTCGCCCCGGCCGCGCGCAGGGCCGCCTCCACCTCGTCGAGCAGCCGCGCCCCGGCGGCGCCGCCGAGCGGCGCCTTCGCGCCGGCCGATTTGGCCCCCGAGGTGCCGGCAGTCGGGCCCGCCCCGTTGGGAATCTGGGCGAGCAGCTCGACCTCGATCTCGCGCCACTGGGTCAGGACGGCTCGCTCGCCCAGCGTCTGGGCATGGACGCGGTCGTCGACGACCTCCGCCAACGGCTCGCCGGCCGCGTCCAGCAGCCGGGTGGCACCGCGGGTGGTGACCAGTCGGGCGACCGGGTTGACCCGCGCGCCGCGCAGCTGCAGGAACACGATGTCGAGCAGGTCGGCCGGTGGCACGCAGTGCGCCATGCCTCGCTCGTCCGGCTCGCTGGCCGACAGCGGACGGTGGATCTCCTCGCGCGCGCCAGCGCCGGCCGGCAGCTTCAGGTGCCAGCCGTCGTCGGTACCCCCGGTCCGGCGGCGCAACGTCACCTTGGCCTGGGCGAGCCGCAGGTCCTCGGAGTCGTAGTAGATGGCTTCCTGGGTGAACGTCTCCGGCTCCGTCACCGCCGCGACGCCGACATCGCGGGCCGCCTCTTCCAGGGAGGGCAGCACGAAGTCCGCCCCGACGGCGAACTTGCGCTCGATCTCCAGCTGACCGCCCACGCCGTCCCCTTTCCGAGCGCCTGCCCACGGCCAACGACCGGCAGGACCGCCCAGTCGTCGAACCGCACGTAGGGCAACAACCTCAGTTTGCCGTTTGTTCCCCTATTGTTATCCAGGAGTTGGCAGCCAGGAGACGGATCCCGCCAACGCCACATACCCGACGAACGCCACCGAATCGATCAGCGTGTGTGCCACGATCAGCGGCACTACTCGACCGCGTCGCTGGAAGATCCGGCCGAACAGCACGCCCATCGCGACGTTGCCGAAGAAGCCGCCGAGGCCCTGGTAGAGATGGTATGAGCCGCGCAGCAGGGCACTGGCGGCGAGCGAGCGCCGGTCGCCCCAGCCGAGCTCGCGCAGCCGGACCAGCAGGTATCCAGCGACGATGACCTCCTCGGTCACCGCGTTCTGCAGCGCGGAGGCCAGCAGCACCGGGATCCGCCACCACACGTCCGGCAGCCCCGAGGGCGCGACGGTCAGGTTCGCCMCGCTGTGCCAGGCCAGAAGGTAGAAGCCCAGGCCCGTACCGCCGACGGCGGCGGCGAGGGCTGCGCCGAACGCCAGGTCGCGGCCCGGGCGGCGGCGGTCCAGCCCGATCGCCCGGGCGCCGCCGCCATGGCGGACCAACAGGTGGATGGCCAGGAACGCCGGGACGATGGCATTGAGCAGCCCGGCGAGCTGGAGCGCCAGGTCCAGCCACGGCCGGCCCGGCGCCGCGGACCCGTTGAGGAGCGCCACCTGGCCGCGGACCGGGCCGCTCGTCACCGACCCGATGTAGCGGATGAAGGCGAACAGCCCCGACATCCCGAGCGATACCCCGAGCAGCAGCCAGATCTCGACCACCAGCCCACGCCGACCGAGGGCCTCCTCACCGGCCGGGCCGGCCGGTGAGGCATCCGCGCGGTCGGTGCTGGTGTCGGCGTCGGTGCCGGTGACGATGGCCACGGCCCCGGGGGCATTCGTAACCGACGGAACCGACGGTGTGCCGGTAGCCACCGGTGCGCCCGCCCGAGGACGTATCCCTGGCCGCATTCCCGGACCGTAGCCCACCCGCCTGAGGCGGGGCTTAGCGCGCGGGCACGGGGCTCAGCTCACCCCACGCCCCGCCAACCGCCGGCGCCGGCGGCGCTGTCGGCCGGTTGCCACGAGATCCCGCCGGCCAGCCTCCCGGTTCGGCGGCACCCAATCTTCTACACGGCGTAAAATTGGGATCATGGCGCGCCTGGGAGACCTAGAACGCTCGGTCATGGATGTGTTGTGGGACTCCGAGGGCTGGCTGACGGCGCGAGAGGTCGCGGCCCGGCTGCAGCACGAGCGAGACCTCGCGTACACGACCGTCCTCACGGTCCTCGAGCGGCTCGAGAAGAAGGGCTTCGTGCGCCGCCAGCGGGCCGCCCGCGCGCACCGCTACCGGGCGTCCGACGCCCGCGAGGCGGTCGTCGCCGAGGCGATGCTCGAGGCGCTGGGCACGGCCGACGACCGTGGCTCGGCGCTGGTCCGCTTCGTCGGGGCGGTCTCGGCCGAGGAGGCGGAGATCCTGCGCCGGGCGCTCGCGCTACCGGCCGACGCGGAGGTGCCCACGCTGGTCGATGCCGGTGACGGCGCGTACTCCGACAGAGCGACGTTCCGTGATGGAGCCTCCGGCGCGGTCACCGACACTCGGACAGGCGAACTCGATTCGTCATCGTCGCCCGATAAGGCAGGCGGCGGTAACGTTGCGTCGACATGACGACGGCGGCCGCTCTCGCGCTGTTCGCCGCGGTGCTGGCATGGCCGGTGCCGCGGCTGCTCGCGGGTGCCCGCTGGACGCACGGCTGCCCCAGGGCGGCGATCGTGCTGTGGCAGGCCGTCGGGCTTGCCGGCGGTGTGTCGGCGCTGCTGGCGGCCGTCGCGTTCACGGTCGCGCCGTTGTCCGGGTCGACGCCGCGGGCGATCGCCAACCACGCGCGTAACATCGCGGCCGGTCGCCCGCTGTCCGGGCTCGACTGGCTGAGCATCGTCGGCCTGGTGACCGTCGCGGCGCTGGCCGGCCGGTTGTTCGGCGTGCTCGCCTCGTCCACCTACGCCACCCTGCGCCACCGGCACCGCCACCGGCACCTCGTCGATCTCACCGGCCGGGAGCATCCCCCGACGTCCTGCCGGGCGCGGTCGCACGGCCACCTCGGCGCTCCGGCCCAGGCCCGCGCCGGCCGTTCCCGCCGGATCCACGACTGGACCCCGCTCGCCGTGGTCCGCCCGCAGCCATCCCGACCCGAGCCGGCCCGCGCGGGCGCCGACGAGCAGGCTCAGTGCGAGCTGTGCGGCCATGTGGGGCTGCGCATTCTCGATCACCCGGTGGCGGTCGCCTACTGCGTCCCCGGTGTCCGGCAGGCCCGGGTGGTGGTGTCCCGCGGGCTGCTCACCACGCTTGAGCCGCGTGAGCTGAAGGCCGTGCTCGCGCACGAGGACGCGCATGTCACCGGCCGCCACGACCTGGTCATCCAGCCGTTCATCGCCTGGCAGCAGACCTTCCCGTTCCTTCGTCCGGCCTGGGAGGCGACGGCGGCGGTCTCGCTGCTCGTCGAGATGCTCGCCGACGACGCCGCCGCCCGCCGCACGAACGGGAAGGTGCTCGCCCGAGCGCTCGCCCAGCTGGGCGTGACCCGGGGCCTGGTTCCCGCCGGCACCCTCGGGATCCGCGGGGGGCACTCCGCCGACAGCGGCGCGGGGGTTCCCAGTCGTGGCGGCGCCGCGCGTCAGACGGCCGACGGCACCACCGTGGCCRCATCTTCGGCGTCTGCGGCCTCCGCGGCGACCGCCGCGCCGCCGGACCGGCAGTCCCCCGACGCCACGACGCTCGCGGGCGCCGGGAGCGCGCATCCGCCGTCACGGTCGCCGGTGATCGCGCGCATCGTCCGGCAGCTGGAACCACCGGCCGTCCCCTGGTGGCAGCCGGCCGCCGCCTACGCCGCGGCGGTCACCATCCTCGCGACGCCGATCCTGCTGCTGCTCACACTCTGACGCTCCGCCCCGCCCGCCTCGCCCCAGCCCAGCGCTGGCGCACGGGCGCGGCACGGCCAGTGGTTGTGGCCATTCCCCGCCCGCCCGACCCTGCCCGGTCTCGGCCGGCGATGACCGCTGCCCGCAGCGCGCGGCGGCAGCGCCCGACGGAGGACGTCATCGGCTGGTACCGGGGTCTTAATGAGTCGGAGCTGTCACGTTTCCTAGCCGTGGAGGCCGGGCGGGGGGACGATCCCGACACGGTGACTGCTCGGTGGCGGCACCGCGAGCACCTCACCGCGAGCACGGCGAAGCCTCGCCCCGACGGGAGGTGGACGGAGGAGCATGACGACGATGGCGGTCGGCCCAGGCTCGGTCGGACACGGCGTCGGCGACCACGAGGAGGGCGGCCACGGAGACGGCGGCGGCCACCCCAGGGCGATCATCGTCGTTCATGACGTCAGCGGCGCCGCGGCCACGGGCGAGCTCGGCACGATCGCCGACAGGATGACGCAGCACGGCATCCGGTTCGATGTGATCACCGCCGGCGACCAGCCGTTTCCCGCCCCGGCGACGCTMGACCTCATCGTCATCATGGGCTCCGACAAGTCGGCCTACGACGACACGATCCCATGGCTGGCCGCCGAGCTGACCTACCTGCGCGCGGCGGTTCAGGTCGGCACGCCCATCCTCGGCATCTGCTTCGGCGGGCAGCTCCTCGCCCGCGCGCTCGGCGGTACCGTACGCCGGGCCGAGCGGCACGAGCTGGGCTGGCTGGCGGTCACCACGGCCGACCAGAACGCGATCCCCACCGGCCCCTGGATGGAGTCGCACTGGGACACGTTCACCGTGCCGCCGGGCGCCCGACGGCTCGCCTGGACGCAGGACGCCGAGCAGGCGTTCCGGTTCGGCCAGCATCTCGGGGTGCAGTTCCACCCCGAGATCACCCCGACGGTGTTCGAGACCTGGGCCGCCATCTGGCAGGCAAAGGGCCGTGATCGGGAGCTCGCCGCGATGGGCGTCGACATCGCCGGGCTACGCGCGGAGATCGCGCGCCGGTCCGACGCCTCGCGTACCGCCTCCTACACCCTCTTCGACGACTTCTGGGCCCGCGCCCGAGCCTTCAGCCGCTCCTGACCAGCGGCGCCGTCGGTTCCTCGCGGCCCGGCTGGGTGGCGAACAACGCCGCCGTGCGGGCGGCGGTGCCGCGGGCCCGGCGACCGGTGGTCAGGACACCGAGCACCCCGATCGCGACCCCGCAGCCAACCATGATCCACCAGGCCGTCGCACTGGTCGGGTCGATCGCGGCCCGACCGTCCTGACCGGCGACGTGGCTGGCCGCGACGGAACCGAAGATCGCGACACCCAGCGCCATGCCGATCTGCCGGCTGGTCGAGGCGACCGCCGCGGCGACCCCCGCCTGGGCGACAGGCATCCCGGAGACGGCCGTGTTGGTGATCGGCGCGTTCACCATGCCGAAGCCCAGCCCGAACAGCACGTACGCGCAGACGAGCACCGTGAGGCTGGTGTGCGGGCCCATGAACGACAGCACGACGCCGCTGGCGGGCAGCGCCGTCCCGGCGATGATCAGCGGGGGTCGTGGGCCGAAGTTGCCGACGAGACGGCCCGAGATCGGCGCGCACACCGCGGTCACCCCCGCCATCGGCAGGGTCAGCAGGCCCGCGTGCAGCGCCGAGTAGCCGCGCACGTTCTGCAGGTAGAGCGTGTTGAGGAACAGGAAGCCACCCATCGCCGCGAACGCGCAGACGGCGATGGCGGTGGCGCCGGAGAACGGCGCGCTGCGGAAGAACCGCATGTCGAGCAGCGCCTCGTCGCGGTGCGTCTCGCAGACGATCAGCCCGACGAGCGCGCCGGCGGCGATAACGAACAGGGCGATCGTCTGCGCCGACGTCCAGCCAGCGGACGGCGCCTCGATGATCGCGTAAGTGAGCGTGCCGAGGGTCACGGCGACGAGCAGCTGGCCCAGCGGGTCGAACCGGCGGGCCCTGGGGGCCTTCGACTCGGGCACGTACCGCCCGGTGAGCACCATCGCGACCAGGCCGATCGGCACATTGATCCAGAAGATCGCCCGCCAGCCGACCCCATCGACCAGCAGCCCGCCGAGCACCGGGCCCAACGCCATGGACAGGCCGATCACGCCGCCCCAGACGCCGATGGCACGAGCACGCTCCCGGCGGTCGGTGAAGGTGTTCGTGATGATCGCCATCGCCACCGGGTTGAGCATGGAGCCGCCGACGGCCTGGACCATCCGGAACACGATCAGCCAGCCGAGGCCCGGCGCGAGGCTGCACAGCAGCGACCCCGCGGAGAACAGCGCGAGCCCCGTCCGAAAGATCCGCCTGCGGCCGAGCCGGTCGCCCATCGAGCCGGAGAACAACAGCAGGCTCGCGATCACGAGCCCGTAGGCGTCGATCGTCCACTGCAGGCCGGAGTCAGGGGCATGCAGATCCTGCTTCAGCGACGGCAGACCGACGTTGAGGATCGTGGTGTCCATCCCGACGATGAACAGGCTGGAACAGCAGATCGCCAGCACCAGATAGCGCCTGTTCCGGCTCAGCGGCTCACCCGCCGCCACTCCACCAGCCCCCGCCGCCGGCGTCGGTGCCGTCGTCATCGGTTCTCCGATCTTTGAGCTGGTCACCACAGATCATCGAAATCGTTGCGAAAGTCTAATATTTAGCAGACTACAACTAACTCTCCGGCGAGCCGCCTCGCTCGCCTGTGACGTATCCGCCGCCGCGGCGCGGCCGGCACCGAACAGCGGTCTAACGACCGACAGGAACGGACAAACGGGGCACCGTCGGTGCTTACCTGGGGGTAGCTACCGAGGGAGAAGGGGTCACGGGACTGATGACCGGGCCAGAGCTCGCAAACCCGCCCCTGCCACGTGAGCTCCCACCAGACGAGCCGACGCCAGCGCCGCCGGCGGCGACAGCGGCGACAGCGGCGACAGCGGCAGCCACGCTGGCGCCAGCACCGGTGGCCTGGCCGGTTCAGGTGCTCGTCGTCTGGCCGGCGCGCGTGGTCGCCTTCGCGGTCTTCCTCCCGCTGCGGATGCTCTACGAGCTGGTCGCGTTGGTACTGCGCTGGGTGGTGCGGGCCACCTGGGAATGGCTGCTGTACCCGGCGCTGCGTCTCCTGTTCGGGACATTGCGGATCTTCTTCAAGGCGCTGTGGGTCGTGCTGTCCGCGCTGTGGGACTGGGTGCTGCGCCCTGCCGGACGAGCGCTGGCCTGGCTCTGGACGCGGGTCGGCCGGCCGCTGCTCCGGCTGGTCTGGCTGGGGCTGAGCTGGCTGACCGCAAAGGTCGCAAGCGCGTTGCGGGTGTTCTTCCGGGTGCTGCTCGAGGTGTCGTTGTGGGCGATCGAGGCGGTCGTGCGCCGCCTGATCCGTCCTGTGCGCTGGCTCGTCCGGGTGGTGCTCGCCCCGGCGGCGCGCGCGGCGGCGTGGGTGCTGATCCACGCCGGGCGCGCGATCCGGGTGGGCCTGTACGCGCTCGGCCGGCTACTGGCGTGGTCGGCCCGGCACCTCGTCGCGCGGCCCGGCCGCTGGTTTGGCCGAGCGGTGCTGGCGCCGGGCTGGCGGGTGACGGTGGCGGCACTGGCCTGGGCCGCGCGCGCGACCACAGTCGTCCTGCGTCTGCTCGTGGCCGTGCCGCTGATCTGGTGCTGGCGGACAGTGGTGGTCCCGGTCGGCCGGGCGAGCGGAAAGGCGCTGCGCATCCTGATCGCCGTCCCCGTCGCCTGGGGCTGGCGGACACTCGTCGTGCCCACCGCCCGGGCGGTTCGCGTCGCGTCACGGGTGCTGGTCGTCCGGCCGTCGCGCTGGGTCCGCCACGCCGTCTGGCAGCCGATCCGCGAGACCACCTCCAGCGTCGCCCGGGCGCTCACCGGCCGGCCCGCCCGACCCCGGCGGGCCAAGCCCTGAACGCGGCCCGAGCCAGGAGACGAGCCGCGGCGACGCAGGGGCGCTGACCCAGGTCCGGGAACGGGAACGGAAACGTCGCGGGAACAGGCCTAATCGAACAGCGTCGGTGGTGGGGCGGGCAGGGCGCCTTCGATCTGGAGCATGCGGCGCTTGGTCACCGCCCCACCAGGAGCCGAGAAACCGCCGAGTGCGCCGCCGGCGGCCACGACCCGGTGACAGGGCACCACGACCGGGACCGGGTTGCGACCCAGCGCCTGACCGACCGCCCGGACGGCGCCCGGCATCCCCAGCCGCGCGGCGACCTCGCCGTAAGTAAGCGTCGAGCCAGGCGGGATCGCGCGGGTCACCTCATAGACGCGGCGGTAGAAGTCCGGCACCCCGTTCAGGTCCACCCGGACCTCGCCGAGATCCACCGGCTCGCCCGCGAGCAACGCGACCATCCCGTCGATCGCCACCCGCACCGCCTCGGGCGCCGGGCCTTCCACCGCCTCCGGATAGGCCGCCACCAGGTCCGCGCGGGTGGCGGACGGTTCGCCCTGGTCGGACGGCAACGCGATGCCGACGATCCCGTCGTCACCCCAGACGACGCCGCAGGAACCCACCGCGGTGTCGAAGAGCGTCATCCCATGGCTGGCGGACATGTCTTCCATCCTGCTCCCGGCCACCGACACTCCATCCCCACCCACATCCCCATCCGCCGGGTGGACAGGAGCGGGAGCCGAGTCTCGGCGCTACTCGTGCTCGCCGGTCACGGTCTGCTGGGGCTGGACGCCGTCGGGCCGGAAGGTCCGAGAGGCGCCGGACGGGTCGGTCCCGAGGCTGTTGCCACACTTGGTGGAGAACCAGCGCGACTGGCCCGCCTTCGGCCGCCAGCTCTCGACGTCGAACGTCTCGCCGGTCGCATACCCCTGACCGCCCGACGCGGGGACCAAGGCCAGGTACTCGTGGCAGCGCAGCTGGTCCTGGAGGCTGTCGCCGACCGGGCCGTCGAGACCGGTGAACCCGGCGGACGGCGTCAGGCAGCGGCGGATCGCCTGCCACATCACCGCTGTCGCCTCGTTGCGGTCGCTCGCGTGCCGCGCGTCGCTGGTCGGGCGCAGCGAGACCCGGAAGTCCCCGTTCGACCACCGCTGCACGGTGATCTCCTCGACGTACTGACTGGCACCGCAGAACGGCGGCCCGGCGGCGGCGACACCAGCGGGGCTGGCCGTCGCGCTCGGGACGGCGGCGGCGCCGGCGGCGCTCGGAGAGGAGGGGGCGCCTGACCCGTCGGCGGAACGCACGGCCGCGTCGGAACGGGCGGTGCTCTCAGCCTGGCAGGCCACCGTCACCGCACTCATAAGCACCACACCAGCCGCCACCACACCAGCCGCCACAGCTCTACCCACCGCCCGCCTCATCACCGTTCGAGCCTAGGCCGAGCGTGCCTGTCCGGCCTGGCAGCGTCGCCCGCCGGACCCACGCGCCCCAGCCGATGCCTGCAACCACGCCGACCGCAAGCGGCAGCCGCGGATCACCACCGGCCCTTGGCCACTCGGCCACCGGGCTACTCGACGGGTCCGACCGTCCAGCGGGCCCGACCACCGCGCAACCGGGACCACCGTGCCACCACGCCACCGGGCGACCGGGCGACCGGGCCGCCGCCGGGCCGAGCTCCGTACCTCGCGGTCGTTATGACTCGTCGACCTAAACGCGATTTGTCGACCTTGAAGGGATTCAGCAGGCGATCGACGGGTAGCAACGGATCATGCTTGCTCTCGTTGCCGCCCTCTGTTTCCTGCTTGCCGCCTTCGGAGTCGACTCGGACGACATCAACCTCGTCTGGCTCGGCCTGGCCTTCCTCGCCGGTCATTTCGCCTTCCCCATCAGCTCCCCGCGGTTCAACCGCACCCGACGGTAGGAACAGGAAGAGCCGCCCGGCACCGACAGGCTCCTGTGGATCTTCGCGGTCGGGCGCGAAGTCCAGTTTCCATACCCGGGCCGATGGTCCTCGCTGGGTCGGATAGCCAAAAGCGGCGATGATCGCCAACAGCCGTTCCGCGCCGTGTTGTGGCGCGGCGTGGTGCCAAAGAGGCGCGGTACCAGGGATCAGCTCAACTCAGCCCGCGGTGGCCTTGGCGGCAGCCTTCACGGCTTTTTTGAAATCGCGCACCTGGATACGGGTTTCAGCGTTGGTGATGTCAGCGACGGAGCGCAGACTGCCCTCCTCTCCGAAGGGCGCGCATGCCGCGCGCCATCCAGGCGGAGTAACGCCAAGCTGCTTACCGAGCAACGCGACGAAGATCTTCGTCTTCTGCTCACCGAAGCCAGGAAGCGCGCCGATCTGTCGAAGCAGATGTTTGCCGTCGGCCGCCGACGTCCAGACCGCCGCCGCGTTACCGTCGTACCTCTCGACGATCAGCTGACACAGCGCCTGTACCCGCTTGGCCATCGAGCCGGGAAACCGGTGTAGGGCGGGCTGCTGGGAGAAGACCGCCACCAGCTCGTCCGGGTCGAGGCCCGCGAGCTCGGCGACGTCGAGCGAACGCCCGAGCCGCTTCGTCAGCTCGTACGGCGCCGCGAACGCCCGCTCCAGCGGGATCTGCTGGTCGAGAACCATTCCGATCAGTAGCGCCAACGGGTCGTTCGTCAGCAGCTCGTCGGCCTCGTCGATCTGGCTCAGGTGCAGTCCCACGACGTCACCGTAGCGGATGCACCGACGGGCAGCGTCACATCGCTGGCAGCCGTCTTCCATAGTTGGACGGGTGGCGGGCCCGGCCCCCGCCGCCGAGCTGGCACCGCGTCACCCCGGATCCCGGAGCTGGTCTTGCACGCAACTCCTGCACCGGCATTCTCCCCACTCGGCATCCTCCATGTCGTGAGGAGGGTAAGTTCCCTCGTCCAACACCTTGACCATGATCGCGTCTGCCCGCAGGTTGAGTTCGATCATTGCATGCTCTTCGGGGGTGTGCTTGTACGGCTCCATACATTMATAGTGACTTCGGGGTCGCCGAAAAAGTCCAAAATCTGGAAAGATCCAGGTCGTCGCGGGTCCTGCCGGCACCGCGGGTGCCGCCGCTTAATGGCAGGCGACGAAAGCGCGGTCACAGTCACAACGGACAGCACAGGGCGTCGAGGAGAACTCCCCTGCATGGAATCCCATCGGTGCTGGGGGCCGTACACCGCCCGAGACCGAGGCGGACTCCACCCGCCCGTGAGGAAGCGTCCCGGCGGGGCGGACCATCCCACTCCATCCTTCCGAAACCTGCTGGTCCAGCACCATCCCGATCAAGAGCGCCAACGGGTCGTTGGTCAGCAGGTCGTCAGCCTCGTCGATCTGGCTCAGGTGAAGTCCCACGACCTCACCGTATTCGACCGCGTCGCCGGGCCGTAGCCGCGGCACTCCAAGGCATTCGTGTAGCGGCGGGTGGAGCGGTAGGTCACCGCTGTAGGACCACTCGTCCCGGGCCCCGTCAGCCGCGTAGGTAGCTCAGGACGGCGAGCACCCGGCGGTGGCCGTCCTCGCTGGGCAGGTCGAGCTTGGTGAAGATGTTGCCGATGTGCTTGGCGACCGCGGCCTCGCTGACCAGGAGGATGCGGGCGATCGACGGGTTGGAGTGGCCTTCGGCCATCCGGGCGAGGACMTCGCGCTCTCGCGGCGTCAGCCGGTCGAGCGGGTTGGTGGCGCGCTGCCGGTTCAGGAGATGGCGGACCACCTCGGGGTCGATGACGGTCTCGCCGGCGGCGACCCGTGCGACCGCGTCGGCGAAGTCGGCGACGGCGCCGACCCGGTCCTTGAGGAGGTAGCCGACGCCGGCCCGGCCGGTCGGTCCGAGCAGCTCCGCGGCGTAGGCGGTGGCGGCGTACTGGGAGAGCACCAGCACGGCCGCGCCGGGGTCGCGGGCGCGCAGGGCCACCGCGGCGCGCAGCCCCTCGTCGGTGAGCGTGGGAGGCATGCGCACGTCGGTGATGACCAGGTCGGGCCGGTGCTCACCAGCGACTCGCAGCAGCGCCTCGCCGTCGCCGACGGCATCCACCACCGTGTGGCCGAGGCCGTCCAGCAGGCTGACGAGGCCGGCGCGCATGAGTGTCGCGTCCTCGGCGAGCACTATCCGAAGTGACATGGCAGCTCGATCCGCACCGTGGTGGGTCCTCCGCCCGGGCTGGTGATCTCCAGCGTGCCATCCATGACGGCGACCCGGTCGGCCAGGCCGCGCAGGCCACTGCCCCGCGCCGGGTCGGCTCCGCCCCGCCCGTCGTCGGTGACCGCCAGCAGCAGGCGCTCACCGCCGGCGGCCGCGCCGACCTGGATGCGCGTCGCCTCGGCGTGCCGGACCACGTTCGTCAGCGCCTCCGAGATGACGAAGTAGGCCGTCGACTCGACCGGCGCCGGCGGGCGCCCCGGCAGCGCGACGTCGACCTCGACCGGGATCGGGCAGCGCTCCGCGAGCTCCCGCACCGCCTCGGCCAGCCCGAAGTCGGTGAGCACCCGCGGGTGGATGCCGCGGATCTGTTCGCGGATCGCGGCGAGCGCCTGCCGGGCCTGGTCCTGAGCCTCGCTGACCAGGTCTCCG
Organism: Pseudofrankia sp. EUN1h; assembly: GCF_001854645.1. Classification (NCBI taxonomy): domain Bacteria; kingdom Bacillati; phylum Actinomycetota; class Actinomycetes; order Frankiales; family Frankiaceae; genus Pseudofrankia; species Pseudofrankia sp. EUN1h. Next base: position 58,692 of record NZ_MBLN01000056.1, read on the forward strand.
GCCCGCCCGGCGGTGCCGGCGAGCTCCACCTCGGCCAGGCCCAGGTTCATGGTCAGCAGCGTCAGATGCTGCTGCGCACCGTCGTGCAGGTCACGCTCGATGCGGCGCCGTTCGGCCTCGAAGGCGTTCACCAGCCGGCTGCGCGACTCAACGAGGTCGTCCACCTGCCGGCTGCGTTCCCTGCCGGAGGGCGCCAGCAGCAGCTGCGCGAGTTCCTGCTGCGCGCCGGCGAGGACGCCGAGGCCGTAGAGCGCAAGCACCGTCAACGGCAGGCCGCCCACCACGGCGACCAGCAATGACTGCCCGACGGTCTCGACCGACCACGCCCCGACCTGGACCATGACCACGTCCGCGCCGGCCGTCGCGACGACCATCGGCAGGGCCAGCAGCAGGGCGCAGCCGAACAGCGCGAGCATCTCCCCCGCACCGGCGACGAGAAGCACGGACAGCAGGCAGGCGGCGTAGCCGAGCTCCCGCCACGTCGCGGCCTCGCCGAGCCGGCGCCGCACCCAGGCGAGTGTGCCCCCGGTGACGGGTGCGTGCGGGCTGCCGGGCGGCACCACGCCCATGAGGCGCAGCCGCTGGCGTTCGAGCGACCCGATCGGCAGCCCGGCCAGCGGGATCAGCGGGAAGACCAGCAACGACGGGAGCACCGCCGCCCAGGCCGCCAGGCTGACCGCCACGGTGCTGCCGACGTAGGCCAGGCTCCGCCACGGCCACCGGGACAGCAGGAAACGGTGCGGGCTGCCCGCCATCGCCCGCCACACGGAGGCGGCCACGTTCATGAACCTATACCGCAGTTCACGTCGCGGTTCGGCAAAGCGCCGTCCACCAGATACCGGTTCACCGTGGTGTCGACGCAGGAATTGCCGGCGGCGATGTATTCGGTATGCGCGAAGCCGCCGCGCAACGTCAGCAGGCGCGAGCCCTTCAGCGCCCTGTGCATCGCGAGCTGTCCGGGATACGGCGCGACCGGGTCGCCGTCCGCGCCGACCATCAGCGCCGGCACGTCGTTGTCGATGGTCGTCGGCTTTTCCGCCGGCGCCACCGGCCAGAAGGCGCAGGGCGTGATGTTGTGGGTCAGCGGCCCGAACAGCGGCTCGTCGCCGCGGTGCGCTTCGATGGCGCGCAGATACGTACCGGGGTCACGGTCCACGGCCCGGTCGGCGCACAGCACGGCGGTCCCGGCCCGGTCGGCGGCGTATCCGGCGCCGGTGAGCAGCCCGGCAAGGAACGTGTCCAGCGCGGGGGTAGGCGTCGCCGGCTCGTCGCGGGCGGCGGCGGCGAGGATCTTCACCTGCCCGGCGAGCTCTCCGTAGCTGTCGTCGCTGTCATCGTAAAGATGGACGAACAGGAAGTACGGCACGACATGCTCGTCCAGCGCGTAGCTGCCGACTCGCAGGGGATGGCGCTGGCTCGCCTGGTTGACGCGGTCGACGGTGGCCAACACCGCGCCGGTGGTGCTGCCAAGGCCGTACTCGCCGTCGTGGCCGGCCGCCCAGGCCGCCCAGTGCGCGAGCGCGGCCTGCGCCGCCGGCGCGTCACGGGAGATGAGGTCGGGGCCATAGACGTCGGGATCGGGAGCGCTGTCGAGCACCACCCGGTCGGCGTGCGCGCCGAACATCTGCAGGTAGACGGCGCCGAGATAGGAGCCATAGGAGTAGCCGAGATAGGAGATCTTCTGCTCACCCAGGTCGCGCCGGATCAGGTCCATGTCGCGGGCGGTGTTCCTGGTCGAAGCGTGCGGAAGCAGGTCGAGGTTTCCCTGCGTGCAGCCGGCGGCAAGGTCCTTCGCCAGGGCCACGCTTTCGCCGTAGGAGCCGCGGTCCGGGCCGGCGGACCGCAGGAACGTGTCGGTCTTCCACCGGCACGCGATCGGGCTGCTGCGACCTACGAACCGCGGGTCCATCCCGACGAGGTCGTAGCGCGCGGCGACATCCGGCATCTGCGCGCCGACGAGCGTCAGCTCCATGGCGCTGCCGCCCGGCCCGCCCGGGTCGAGCATCAGGACGCCGCGCCGGTGGGCCGGGTCGGTCGCCCTGACCCGGGCGAGCGCGACGCTGATCGTCCGGCCGTGCGGGCGGGCGTAGTCGACGGGGACGGTCACCTCGCCGCACCGGGCGCCCGCGGCGTCCAAGGCCTTGCCCAGGTCGTCGTCCGGTCCCGTGTGGCAGCCATGCCAATGGATGGCCTGAGGTCGGACGCTTTCCGGCGGCGAGCCGGTCGTCGCCGACACCGCCACAGCCGTCAGCACACCCGCCAGCGCGGTCGCGCCGATTCCATGAATTCCCATGTGTCGACCGTAGAAATCACCGGCTCGGCGCGCGATGGCGCAAGCGTGAGTTCCGTCGGTAGGGCGCACCGGACCGGCGGGGTATGCCTGGCTATACCGTCCAAGGGTACCTGTTCAGTCCAGCGGCCAGCCGAGCTACGAGGAGCTCGCGCGTCTGGTCGCGGACCAGGCCGCCGCGATCGCGGAGCGGGACGCGGTGATCGCGGCGCCGAGACGATTGACGGCGGCGGGCTCTGGCCCGGGTTCACCGGCGCCACTTCGGCACGCTTGCCCGCGGCGACACCGCCACCATTCCGACGACACCGCAAACCATAAGCCGAGCAATCGATGTGGTGATCGCCGGGCTGAGCGCACAATATTGTGAAGCGCGGTTACAGCGACACGGTCACGATTTCGTTCCTTGTTTGTCCGATTTGCTGGTCCAGCACCATCCCGATCAACAGCGCCAACGGGTCGTTCGTCAGCAGCTCGTCGGCCTCGTCGATCTGGCTCAGGTGAAGTCCCACGCCAGTCACGGTAGCCGACCGCCTCACAACCGCCGCACGACTGTCGATCAGGCCGCCGTGTAGTCGGTGTGATCCCGACAGCCTGCGTAGTCGTCGGCGTCCAGGTAGTGGCACCAGGGAAGCTGCGAGTCCGGGAAGCGGAGGCGACTGGTGCCCTTCCAGCTCGCGCCCTCCACGTGACGACCAAGATCCTTAACGGTCTCCAACGCCGGTACGAGGTCTGTGTCGCGGCTGAACAGGACGCCGACGTCGTAGGCGCCCTCGCAAGCCAGACGCACGAGGTCCACGGCGAGGGCGACGTCGATGCCCTTCTCCTGCGCGGGCTCGGCAGGCCATGCCTTCGGGTAGCGGAGCTGTCGGCGGACGACCGCGACGCGCGACGCGCGGATCGCGGGACCAGCGGTCAGCCTGCCGGTCGCTGGCCCCCGCGGCCGCCGGCTGATGATCAGGGCTCGGGCGCCCGCGGTAGACGCGGACGGCCGCAAGCTCACCCTCGAGTCGTCGCTCCCGGACGATCCGCTGCGCCACCCGCATGGGATCGACATGTCCATGTCGGCCAGGAGTGCCCGATGGCAAGAACGTGCTGCGAGCCGAGAGATGGACGTTTTGGTAGTCGATGAAGACGGTGACTCGTGGGGTCATGACGTAGCCGATCTAGAAAAAAAGCCCCGCCAGTGCCGGGCGATGGGGCGGGCGCTATGCGCACCGGACGCAGGTCCGCGCCGCCGGCCGGGCCTCCAGGCGGCCCGCCCCGACCGGCTGACCGCATACGGTGCACGTCCCGTAGGTACCGGCGGCCAAGCGAGCGAACGCCACGTCGATCTCCTCCGCCTCGCCCGCCGCCTGGCGCAGTGTCGCCCTCAGCTGCTCACGCTCGAACGGCATCGACGCCCCCTCGATGTCGTGCTCGTCGTCCGCGCCAACGTCGGCGGAGTCCTCGAGGAACCGGGCGAACTCGAGCCGGAGCGCCTTCAGCCGTTCCGCCACGCGAGCCCGCTCAACCACGAGCCGCTCGAACGCGGCAGATCCGGAGGTGGACGGCCCAGGCGTGGAGAGCCCGGACGACATGGCCCTATCGAACCACGTGTGCGCGAGCCGCGGGAGCGCCCGACGACCGCCGAGGGTCGGGCCAACCTGACGCTGTACCGCAAGTGGAGGCGACATCGCCGAGCATCGACAGCTCACCGCCGAGTCCGCGCCGCTCGACGGTCCTCCGCGCCACGCGCGCAGCGTCGCCGCCCTGGACCGGCGACGGGTCCAGCCGGGCGATGCCCACCTGCCGCTCGTAAGGGAAGTGTGGATAAGGAGCGGTGCGGCCGCTGGCCGCGTCCAGCCGTGCCCGCTGGGCCACGGTCAGGCCCGCCCGCCGCGCTCTCGCTCGCGGCGGCCGGCTGTGGGCCGCGGCGTCCAGGGACAGCCGCGGAACACGGCGTCGCATTTCTGCCAGCACTCGTTGGAATGACTGCTTTATGTTTGGAGAAAGACCTCGGACACGACAACGGAGACAAGGTTGCCAAGCATTGCGCTCATCACCGGAGGAAACCGCGGCCTGGGATTTTCGGCGGCCAAGGCCCTGGCTCGGTCCGGTGCCGTCGTCATTATCGGCGCACGCGGCGAAGCCGCCGCACGCAAAGCCATTGAGATACTGGAAGATGAGGGGCTCACCGCGGACTGGGTTGAGCTCGATGTTACCAGCCCAGAGAGTGTGCGAGCCGCCGCGAAGATCATCCGGGAACGTTACCGCCGACTCGACGTGCTGGTAAACAACGCGGGCATCCTACCCGAGGCGACGGATATCGTGGAGCACGAGTTCGCCGACACGAACATCTTCCGCCAAACGTTCGAGACCAATACGTTTGGGCCGGTCACCGTGACGGAGGTTTTTCTGCCGCTGCTACGCGAGAGCGTCGCTGGTCGGATCGTCAACGTCTCGTCGACCATGGGCTCGCTCACCGACCAGAACAACCCTCTTTCGCCGTACTACTCGATGCTCCTGCCGGCGTACCGAAGCTCGAAGGCCGCCCTGAACAGCATCGCCGTCGAGCTGGCGAAAAGCCTGAAGGGCACCCCGATCAAGGTCACGTCAGTGTGTCCCGGCTTCGTTCAGACGGATTTGACACCGATCAACAGACAGCAGGCGCCATTGACCGCCGACGAAGCGGCGCAGATCGTGGTCACGGCCGCGATGCTGCCCGCCGACGCGGAATCAGGAACCTTCATCGACGCCAACGGCCCGGTGACCTGGTAACCACGCCGGAGACCATGCCAGTCGCGGAGAGGCAGCGCCACCGCTCTGCCTTTCCGCGATGCGCCGCTTCAGCACCATCCCGATCAACAACGCCGTCACAGCGGCGCTCGCCATCACCGTAGCCGGACACGCCACGACCATCCCTACACCGGTCAGGTTCCGATGTGACAGGTGGCCGGACCCGCACGGCGTACCTAGCCTCGACCTTGCCGCCGGCGAGCCTGGCGACGGCGACGCCGATGGCCGTGCTCCGCGAGAGAGTCTGGGTCCGGGTGCCGGTTAGGGCGCCCCCTGGCCGTCGACCTGTGCCGAGGCTCGGTGCGCCGCGACCCAGGTCCTAGAGCAGCCGCAGCGCGCGACTGTGAAGTCGCCGAGGYCGTTCCTGGGCTAAGCTGGGGGCAGGGCGTGATCCACGCCTGACCTCGGAGGGTCGTCCCAGCGCGACCACGGTGAGAGGCAAAGGGGCTCAGGCCTCGGATCGTCGTCATAGGTCCGCTCGTCTCGAACGTCGACGGCCGCTGGGTGCTCGACGTCGGGACGCGGGAGAGCCGATGACGGCGAACAAGGCGTTCAAGCAGCGCGTGCGCGAACGAGCGCGCAGGACGGGCGAGTCCTACACGGCCGCGCTTCGGCACTTCCGCCAGCCCTCCGAGGGAACCACCATGCCGAACACCAATCCCTTCCGAATCTCGGTCGCCCAGCTCGACGCGCCGACGGATCCGCGTGATGCCGAAGCGTTTCAACGGGTGGGCCACGACGTACGTCGTCTGATGACCGAGGCCCGCGATCAAGGCGCTCGCCTCATTCATTTCTGCGAGGGAGCACTCTGCTCGCCAAATAAGCGGATCCTGTCCAGCGATCCGACCACCATGGCCGACGCCGACTGGAGCCGCTTCGACTGGGCGGCCCAGCGCGGCCAGCTTGAGGCGATCAGGAAACACGCCGCGGCATTGCGGCTGTGGACAGTCGTCGGAGCCGTGCACCGACTCACCGAGCCACATCGTCCACACAACAGCCTTTACGTGATCGACGACCACGGCCATATCATCACCCGCTACGACGAACGGATGCTGTCCAACACCAAGGTCAGCTATTTGTACACACCCGGCATCAGTCCGATCACCTTCGACGTCGACGAGGTGCGGTTCGGGTGCGCGCTCGGCATGGAAAGCGTGTATCCGGAGCTGTTCGCCGAGTACGAGCGAGCCGACGTTCACTGCGTGTTGCTTTCCACCATGGACAATGGCACCACCTTCGGCCTGCAGACACAGGCGCATGCCAGCACCAACAGCTACTGGATCAGCTATGCCACGGTCGCCGTCGACGCGGCCGCCGCGCCGTCCGGAATCGCTGGGCCTGACGGTCACTGGGCGACCCGATGCGGACCGCACGCCACCTCGGCCATCGCCACCGTCGATATCGACCGCGAACATGAAAGCCTCGCGCGCCCCTGGCGCCGAACGGCCCGCGCCGGCAGGTACGCAACCGCGGTCGTCGACGACGATCCTCGAGCACAACGAAGCTCGCTCTAACACGAAGGTCTCGACGGGCGTGCCCGAAGCGTTTCGCCCATCCCGGGTAGACGCTTCGGGCGGGCGGCGCCGCCGCGGTGCGTGCCCTGACGCACCGGCGGCATCCTCCGCGCAGCCAGACGAAAGGCGAGGTCGCAGAAGCCCGTCGGCGAGTCCGGCCGTACTCCGGGCGCCGCCACGTTTCATTGTCGCCGATGCACGGATCGGGAGACGAGGCCCCAGCCGTTCCTTGTTTGTCCGACTTGCCGGTCGAGAACCATGCCGATCAGCAGCGCGAGCGGGTCATTGGTCAGCAGTTCGTCCGCCGCGTCGTTCTGGCTCAGGTGAAGTCCCACGTGAGTACGGTAGCCGGCCCTTGCGCGGCGGTCGCCTCGCCGCTGGCCAGATCACGGTGTTGTCGGTCAGCCACGTCCGTGAAAGGGCCACAGCAGGCCGCGACGGTGTCCGTCATCCGCCTTTCCCGCCGAGGACGGCCGCGGGCTGACGTGTGGCTGCTACATTTGCGCATGGCCGCTACTGGCGCGGGTGGATGACCACCGGGGAACGGCCGGAAGACCGTCGACGCCGACCGCCTGGGCCCGCGACGCGCAGATGACTCCGCGCGACGTGAGGACGGCCGATGGACCTGCGGTATGGCATGAACCCCCACCAGCAGCCGGCGACGGCCAACCCGGTCGACGACGCCAGCCCGCCGGTGCGGGTCCTGCACGGCCAGCCTTCCTACATCAACATGCTGGACGCGTTGGAGGCCTGGCAACTCGTCAGGGAGGCGGCCGATGCCCTGGGCCGGCCCGCGGCCGCCTCCTTCAAACATCTCTCACCCGCCGGTGCCGCACTCGCCGGGCCGCTCGACGAGACGATGACCGAGACCTACGGGCTCGGCGCGTCGCCGGTGGGGATGTTGACGAGCGCCTACGTGCGGGCCCGCGACACTGACCCGAAAAGCTCCTACGGCGACTTCGCCGCGGTTTCCGCCCCGGTCGACGCGGAGCTGGCCGTACTGCTGCGCCGACTGGTCTGCGACGGAATCGTCGCGCCCGGTTATGAGCCCGGGACCGTGGCGACCCTGTCCGCGAAGAAGAACGGCACGTTCCTGGTCCTGGAAGCCGACCCTGCCCACCGGCCGCCCGCCCGAGAGATCCGTGAGGTGCACGGGATGCGCTTCACCCAGACCTGGGACGACGCCGTGCCCAACCGGCAGACGCTGGCTGATGTCCGCGTCGGCACGGTGCCCGACCACGCCCTCGACGACCTGCTCCTTGGCCTGATCGTGGCCCGTCACACGCAGTCGAACTCGGTCGCCTACGTCCGAGGCGGGATGACGCTTGGCGTCGGCGCGGGCCAACAATCCCGGGTGGACTGCGTCCGCCTCGCCGGAGCGAAATCCGACACCTGGTGGCTACGCCGCCACCCCCGCGTCCGAGCGCTGCACATCGGCCAGAACCCGAAGATCCAAGATAGCATCAACGACGAGATTCAGTACCTCGACACTGGCGCCGCCGGTTCCGGCCTCCCACCCAGGCCTGGAGGGGCCCCGCCGTTGACCGCCCTGGAGCGCGCCCAGTGGCTGAGCCGGCTCGACGAGGTCAGCCTAGCTTCCGATGGCGCTCTGCCCTTCCCGGAAAACATCGTTCACGCCCGCCGTCACGGGGTGCGCTACGTGGCCGAACCCGGCGGATCAATCCGCTCCGCGGAGGTCATCGCCGCCTGTCACGATCAGGAGGTCGCCCTCGTCCACACCGGACTGCGCCTGTTCCGACACTGACGTTCTTTCGGTTTCCTCCAGCACCGAGTTCATGTCCCGACGGGACCGGTGCGAGCGCCCCACAGTTCCGCGATCCGTCCGTCGGCGACACGGATGACTTCGATGAGTTCTCCAGTGTTGTCGGTCAGCCGGGAGCGGATCATGGCGCGGTCGTCCTCGGCGACCAGGTCAACGACCTCCGTGCGCAGATCCGGTGCGGCTGTGCGCATGGCGAGCCACCGTTCCTTGACCATGCCGGGTCCACGGGACTGGAGCGGGTGACTGTAGAAGTCAGCGGTGAAGATCTCGTCGACCGCCGGTAGGTCGAGCGCGTTGAACGCCGCGTGCATGCGATGCGCCAGGCCCCGACTTGTCTGGGCCTTCGTCGGCCCGGCGGGTGCGCGGCCGGTGTCGTCCACGAGCGCCCGCGCCAGCGGCTCCAGCCGGCCGAAGGCTCKGGCCAGGCCGATGTGGTCGGCATAGTCGCGGGATTCGACGATCTGCCCGTCACGGACACGGACCACGAACACGCACGGCAGGGCGAACTCGCCGCGGTCGGCCATCCCGGTGTAGGTGAACTCCACGACGACCACCTCCGGATCCGCCGTCCGATGCACGGCCATCTCCGTCGGTGCGAACGACCGAACACCGGCTACTCGCCCGGCTGACCCGRCGAAGTGCTGGCGCAGCTCGGCACGAGTACGCAGCGGTTGATCACCCAACGGCGCAAACGGGTGCCGGACGTCGGTCCGCTCCCCGTACAGGCCGGCGAGCGCGTCGAGCTGACGCTCCCGCTCGTCCGGTGCGAGATCACCAGAAACCAGCCGGCTCACGCCGGCGGTGACCATGCGAACGATGTCGGCCGGGGCAGGTGTCGGTACCATCGAGCCTCCAAACGAAGTCGCGACTCCGCCAACAGTAGCGGAGTCTGGACTTCGTTTACAAGGGCGGCAGGGCCGGACCGGAGGTAGGTGAGAGCCGTGCGGAAGAACGCCGTCGCCAACCGCGAGCGCATCCTGGCCGCCGCCGAAGCGGTGTTCGGCGAGCACGGCGCGGCCGGCTCCACCGAGGACGTCGCACGCCGCGCCGAGGTCGGCATCGCGACCGTGTTCCGCCATTTCCCCACGAAGGCCGCGCTGGTGGAGGCGGCCCTGGTCCGCCACTTCGATCTGCTCAACGAGCGGGCATCCACCCTGGCTGCCCAATCCGACCCCGGACAGGCCTTCCGAGACCTGCTGCGAACCATGGTCGAGGGCGGGTCGACGAAGTTGACGCTCGCGTCCCAGATGCCGGATGGACAGTTCCCACCGAGCGTCCGCCAAGGGGCGGACAAGCTGCGCGCGACCGTCGAGGACCTCTTGGACCGCGCGGCGCGGTCAGGGGCGATCCGCCGGGACGTCGGGGCCGACGAGGTCTATCTCCTGGTCCGTGGACTCGCCCAGGCATCCGCCACCACGCCGACCGCACCGCAAACCGTAAGCCGAGCCATCGAGGTGGTGATTGCTGGATTGAGCGCGTGAGGGGCCGTCMATCGTCAACGCCGCGCCGGCAACAGGCGCGGGAACTGGCTGCACCGCACCGTGGACTGGCCGGCCAACCACGCGACACCTCACGCCGTCGACCGGTCAGCTCGGTGATTGGTCGGTCAGAAGCCGGCACATGACCACGCCAGTGCGCAGCTACGACTTGACCGTCAGGTTTTTCCGCCCGACTCTGCACACCGGAGGCGGTGTCCATGCCCCGCGCAGAACGGTTGCGTCGGGTCCGTAGAGCCGCATCGTGACGCCCAGCGGGCCAGGTTGAGCCGGCAACCAGTTCGATTCCCGGTCGGATCCCGGACTGACATGCTGAAGTCCGCCTCTGTCATGGCGTTCACCGATTACCCACCCGCCGATCCTTGTTTACCGAATCCACTGGTCCAGCACCATCCCGACCAGGAGCGCCAGCGGGTCGTTCGTCAGCAGCTCATCCGCCGCGTCGATCCGGCTCAGATGCGGTCCCACGTCGCCACGCTAGCGCCACGTCGCATGCCCCGAAGATCAGATCTCACCGGAGGGCGGCGTCGAGGGCACGCCGGTGACCGGGATCCGGCTCGGGTGTCCTTCATGACGGCTGGCCACAGGCGCCGTGCTCGAGCGGGAGGAAGCCGTAGTCGGCGATCGCGTGTCGAGCCGCCGGGCTCGTGCACAGCCAGCTGTCCGGGTCCGCGAACAATCTGCCAAGCGCGGGTGGAAGAACGCCGGCCTGGTCGCGCAGCGCGACCACGTATTCGATGATCCGGAACGATTCGGGTATGCCCGGGACGCCGCGAACCTGGCCGAGGTTGATTTCGACCCGTCCGGCCGTCGGATTGAACAGCGTCGCCGGGATGCCGTTGATGGCGCCGAGGACCAGGTTGCCGTGCTCGTCACTGTGGCCGTACTCGGCCTGGCCGATGTATTTACCGACGGAGTACAGGACCAGTGCGTTGCGGTTGCCGACCAACACCGGGTCCGTGCCCTGGTCCTGCTGCACCGTTCGCACGCACGAGCCAATGGCGCTCGCCCCGCTCAACTGCCGCAGCAGGGCCGCCAGAGCCGGTCCGATCGCCGGCAGGAAGACCTGAATCGATTCGCTGCTGGCACCGCCGACCTGATCCCACCGGGTGGCGCGACATTCGATGATCGCATTCAGCTGGGCGACGGTGAGTCGAGCCGGAACGTTCGACGTCCTGTTGTGTGCGTAGGTGAGCGCGTCGCGGGCGATGGGCAGGAACACCGAGTTCTCCGGCGCGCCGGCGGTTCGGGGTGCCAACGAGCGCGCGAAGTCGATGCACGGCCGGCCGTCCGGAAGGACCTGGCGGGTCGCGAGCGCCGTAATTCCAGGCAACGAACCGTTGGGCCTTGCGATCGGTTCGCAGCCGGCTTTGGGGACGATCGTTGACGATCCTGTCGCCCGCCAGCTTCCCAGCGGCGCGGCTCGACCGTGGGCGAGGTTGTACGCGGCGGCGAGACGTTCGAACAGCGTCTCCGTGGTGTCGCTGCCGACACCGATGATCGCCTGACTGTCGGCGACGACCCGGGCCGACGGGTCCGGCGGAGGGTCGGACGCGGACGCGGCGCTGCTGGGCCGCACGGTCGCTACCAGGGTGACGAGGATCGTGGCGAGGACTGCGGCGGACGGGAGTAGACGTCGCATGCGCCTAGGTTTCCAAAGTAAATGTACGCTGTCAACATATGTGGTCGGTACGATCCGCCAGTGAGCGCCAAGGGCCAGTCACGCAACCCTCGCGGCGAGGGAGAGCGACTGCGTGAGGCGCTCCTCGCCGCCGCCGCCGGGTTGCTGACGGAGGACCCGGATCTTCAGCACCTGTCGGTACGCGCGGTCACCTCCCGCGCCGGGGTCACGCACACGGCGATGTACCTGCACTTCGCGGACAAGCAGGCGCTGATCGAGGCAGTGAAGGTGCGGTGCTTCGACGATCTGGCCGAGGTGCTGGCCGACGCGGTCCGGGAGGCTCCGGACGACCCCGCCGCCAGGCTGCGGAAGGTGGGCGAGGCTTACCTGCGCTTTGCCACGGCTCGGCCTGGTCACTACGCGGTGATGTTCCACGCCGGCCATCCGGCCCAGGTCACCCCTGCGCCCGAGCACGTTCGCGCCGCCGGGCTGCGGGCGTTCGACTCACTCGTCGCCCTGACCGCGGACGTGACCGGCGGGCGGGACGCTCGCGACGCCGCGGCCGCTCTCTGGCTCTCTCTGCACGGCTGGGCGAGCATCCGGCAAAGCATGCCCTGGTTCCCGCTGCCCGACGAGCTCAGCTATGTCGCAAGCCAGGTCCACGCGCTCGCGCGAGGCACGCAGGTCCCCGGAGCGTAGCCGGGACCCAGCGGCGACCACCCGTGTTACCTCGAAGCGGATTGCCAGAACCCGGAGAACGGCCGGGGTTCGCGCGCCGCGGCAACGGCGCGCGAACCCCGGCGCTGGGTCAGCTCCCGCTGTTGGTGGTTGTGAAGCTAATGCTCGACTGCACGCCCTCCTGGACGTAGTTGCCCCCGTCGCCGGCGGGAAAGAACGTGGCGGTCAGGAAGTACTGGTCGATGACAAGGCCGTTGGTGACGAACGTCAGTACCGGCAGGTTCGCGCTCGGGTTGAGGGCCGCGGCCGATGGGCACGGACTACCGCCCTGCGTATCGCAGGTCCAGACGACGGTTCCGGTCGGCGCGGGGGCGGCCGGGTTGGCGGCGTTGGCGAAGGACGCCGTAAAGGTCATGGTGCCGGGTGCGGAGATGTCGACGTTGTTGGGCGGGGGGTTGTTCGGGTCAGGGGTGATGACGATGGCGACCGGTGCCGGCTGGGACGTCGCGGTGGCCGAGGCGGTGTTGTTGGCCGACGCCGGGTCAGCCGTGGCCGAGGAGACCGTGGCGGTCACGGTCTGGGCGCCCAACGCGATATCCCCGGCGAGGGCGGAGACGGTGAGGGTGGCGTGGGCGCCCGGCGCCAGATCACCGATCGTCCAGACACCGGTCGACAAGGAGAACGTCCCCACCGACGGGCTCGCCGTCGGCGACACGAGCCCGGCCGGTATCGCGACCGTCGCGGTCACGCCCTGCGCCGTCGTCGAGGCACTCGTGTTCGTCACCGTCGTCGTGAAGCTCACGGTGCCGTAGTAGAACGGCGCATTGCCGCTCACCGCCTGCGCGACCGCGAGGTCGGCCCCAGCCGGAGCCACGCTCACGGTCAGTGTCGCCGTCGTGGCGATGCCCTTGTTTTTCACGGTGACGGTGTGCGCGCCCGGGGTGGTCGCCGTGCACGTCGCGCCGGTGYAGCTTCCGTTGGGGCTGATGCTGTACCTGGTGCCGGCCGGGTCGAGGGCGACCGGGTTTCCGAAGGCGTCGGATCCCTGCGCGGTGTATGCCTGGGTCGCGCCGGGAGCGATCGTCGAGTTGGCCGGGCTGATCGTCAGGCTGGCCAGCGGTGCGGCGTCGACGGTGAAGGTGTTCGCGTCCGCGAACGGAATCGCCGCCGCGCCGGCCGGGGTGAAGGTGGCCGGGAAGGCGAAGGTGCCCGGCGTGGTCGGCACGGTGACATTGCCGTAGGACAAGGTGGCGACCTGCCCGTCCGCGCAGTCCGTCGCGACGGTGATCACGTTCGATCCGTCGGGCTGGGCGGCGGTCCCGGCCACCTGGAACTGGGCGCAYGGCGAGGTGGCGCTGAGATAGYCCGGCGCCGACGGCGTGCCGGTCTGCGGCGCGGAGAAGCCGGCCGGCACGGTGATGGTGATCGTGGCGGGAGCCGTGGGCTTCTGGGCCCGGTAGGTCCAGCCGAGACCGACGCCCTGAGTTYCGGCGTCGGCCTTCTTGGTGAGGAGTTTCAGGCTCCCGGGATTGACCGTCGCGGCCTGGGCGGCGTCCGCCGCGACAAATGACGTCGCCAGCGTGATGGCGGCCACAGCGGCCCCCAGTCCCGCCCGGCCGGGTCTCCCCGGCCAGGGAAACGCAGTACGTACACCCATCATCTACCCCCCGTGTTGGTCCGAAATAAAATCTGGATTTGAGACCGTACCCGAAATTCAGCGGATCCGGGCGCCTGCGGCACGAATTCAGTGTGCGAAACCCGTTAGCACACCAACGCTAGGCGCGGAATGTTCGGCGGTAGACGTTCAGCGAGACCGCTATCGCGTCACGCAGGTGTTGGCGTAGTTAGGCGGCCGTTCCCAGCCCCGAACGCTCGGCGAGGCGGCCGATCGGTGGCTCGGTGGCTCGGTGGCTCGGTGGCTCGGTGGCTCGGTGGCTCGGTGGGTCGGTGGGTCGGTGGGTTCCAGCCTCGGATTCCTCGGGAGCTCCCGCTGGTCCCTCGGCTGGGACGTGTCCGGCGCGGTCGCTCCGGACGCTCCGCCCTGGCGGCATCCCCGTGTCACTTATGCTCCCGAACAGGCGGCCATGCCAGAGGACGCCGCGAAACTCGGCGTCCAGCACCGACTGATGTTGGTCCAGGCCGACCAAGACGGGATGCTCGCGGTAGCCGACCTGGCAGGGACCAGTCAGCGGCGACCCGACGGAGAGGAACTAGGTGTGGTCAGCCTGCCACCCGCATTGAGGGACCTGATCGAGTCCGGCCMCATGGCTCACCTGAGCACGATCAACCCCGACGGAAGCCCGCAGGTGACAGTCATCTGGATCGGCCTGGACGGCGACGATCTGCTCAGCGGCCACATGTCGTGGCACACGAAGCTACGCAACATCGAGCAGGATCCGCGGGTCGTGTTGTCCTTCGACGCGCCACGGACCCCCGGCGTCCTCATGAACCAGTACGCCGTGTTGCATGCGCGGGCCACCATTCAGCCGAGCGACGACGCCTGGAACTTGCTCAACCGCCTGACGAAGGTCTACCTCGCCCCCGACGCCGAGTTCCCGGCGCCAAAGGGACCCGGTTTCATCGTGCGCTACTCCGTCCAGCGCATCGGCGGCGTCGGCCCCTGGGCATCGGCCTCGCGGTAGGCCAGCGGGCGATCACCTCGGTGGTGGCGGCGGGCCGTCCGGGCACGGATGGCGGGGTTCACCAACGCCACCGCAGACGCGGAGCCACGGCGGCTGATCCGTCAGGTGGGCCTACGGTCCGCCACTTGCGCAGAAACCCGTTGAGCCGGCGGTGACGAACCAACCAGGATGGGCCCGCGAGGTGATGCAGGGTGCCAGTGCTGACCCACGACCAGGTCCAGCGGTTCATAGCCGACGGCTTCGTCCACCTGCCTGGGGCGTTCCCGCGGCCGGTGGCGGACGAGGGCCGTGAAACCCTCTGGCGGATGACCGGTCTCGATCGCACCGACCCGGCGACCTGGACCCGACCTGTCGTGCGTATCCAGGGTTCCGCGGCGGAACCGTTCCGGCAGGCCGTCAGCACCGCCCGGCTGCGCGGCGCGTGGGACCAGCTTGTCGGTCCCGGACGGTGGCTGCCCCGCGACGGACTGGGCACCTTCCCGATCCGATTCCCCCACTCAGACGACCCCGGCGACGCGGGGTGGCACATGGATGGCAGCTACCTGCCCGACGGCGAGTCCTCGTTCTGGCTGAACCTGCGGTMACGCGATCGGGCGTTGCTGATGCTGTTCCTGTTTTCCGATGTCGGTCCTGACGACGCGCCCACCCGGATCAAGGTTGGTTCGCACCTCGACGTGCCGCCGTTCCTGGAGCCGGCCGGGGACGCCGGCCGCAACGTCTTTGAGCTGTGTGAAGAGCTGGGCGCCGCCGGGAAGCTCGACCCATCGGACCGGCCGCTGGCCCTGGCCACCGGCGAGGCCGGCGACGTCTACCTGTGCCACCCGTTCCTCATCCACGCGGCCCAGCCCCACCGCGGCACGGTTCCACGTTTCCTCGCCCAACCGCCGCTGCCCCCGGCCGGGCTCCTCGAGCTTGACCGCCCCGACGGGGCCCACTCCGCGGTCGAGATCGCGGTCCGCCGAGCGCTGGGGCGATCCGACCCGTGACGACGACCACGGACCTCATGACCGAACGCCTGGTACTGCGTCTCTGGAGCGCCGAGGAGAGGACGGCCGTGCTCGCGGTCGCCGCCGCTGACGACGACGATGACCATGACGATGACGACGGTGTCCCCGCGGGCCGGCCAGCGCACTGGGCCGACGACTTCCCGGATGAGGGCGACCGGATCATTGCCGACGGGCTCGGGCGGTACCCCGACTGGATGGGCCCCTTCGGTCACCGTCAGGTCATCGAACAGGACAGCGGCCTGGTCATCGGCGGAATCGGGCTCTTCTGGCCGCCGACCGACGGCCGGGTCGAGATCGGCTACGGCATCGTGCCGTCCCGCCAAGGCCGTGGTTACGCCACCGAGGCGGTCATCGCGCTGACGGAATTCGCCTTCACACTTCCCAGCGTGCGGACCGTGTTCGCCAACGTAGAACGGCCAAACCCCGCCTCGATCCGCGTCCTGGTCAAGTCCGGCTTCCGTCACCACCACACCGAGGGCGACACGGTCCGCTTCCACCGCGGCCGCCCGTAAAGCCGCCGGGCTCGACACGCCCGTCAGTCGGCCGTCCTCGCCGAACCGGCCGACAGACGGATGGGAGAGCGCCGCTCAGTCCGAGAGCAGTTCCCGGCGGGCGGCGAGCTCGTCGAACAGTGCGGCGTCCTTGTCCGGCAGTGCGGCGTCCGCGTCCGGCGCGGCGGAGCCGAGCCCAAGGCACATGTTGGCTTCTTCGGTGATGACGAGGTACTCACGGACAGCCCAGACGCGGCCGGCGTCGTGCCGAGCACAGTCGATCCGGGCACCTGAACGGCGGGCGACCGCGGTCTCCTCGATCCGGAAGTCCACGAAGCCGGCGCCGGTCAACGACTCCCGGATCGACTCCGCGGGCTCCAGCGCGGAGCGCCGCCGGAAGACTGGGTTGCGGAAGACAATCACGGTATGCCGGCGGTCGCCCGGCTCCGCGAAGCGCGCCGGCTCCCATGGGCTGTTCTTCAGGTTCGGCGGCCGTTCCTCCCAGCTTTCGGGAATCGACAGGAAATAGCCGAACTCGGGCTTGACGACCTGACGCCACCCGATCTCGGGGCTCGCTGGTCCCTCGGGAATGACTGACTCGGACATCACCGCCGTCGACAGCCCGAGACCCACACCCGTGGACTCGTCCGTGTCACCCGCCTAGGCGCTGACCACGAATGGCCGTCCCGCGTGGTCTGGACCGTGGCATGCGGGCGTGCCCATGGGCACTCCCATCCGACACGCTTCCGTTGTCCTCTGGGGATCTGTGTCATTTGGGCGTGCCTATGGAGGGGTTCATCTGCCACGATTCGCAGTTGCCGGAGCTGTCCGGCGGGAGGGCACCGCTGTGCGGGCCGCGTCGGGGGTAGCCCGGGACACCGGCGGCCGGATGCAGCGCCGCCAGGGCCGACTCAGCCGCACACGCCCGACTACTGTCGGCTACCACGCTCGGTGCGGCGCTCGCGTGGTGCCTGGGGATCGCGGTGCTGGTGTGGATGTCTGCCGAAGCCTGGCACCAGGTGGGCAGGCTCGGCGTTGCTGCTTCCGGGTGCCGCTGCGGCGTCGTTCGCTCAGGTGACCGCCGAGCACGTGTCGCCGTCGTCGCAGATTCGGCCCTATCACGGCATCGGCGACACGTTGGCGACGATCAAGGCTGGTCCACGGCCGGGGCGAACGACTGCGGACACGGCACGAGCCGCCCCGCGAAGACTTGCGGGCCTTCGTGCGGACCAGCCGGCAAAGGTCATGGGGCCGTGTAGTCGGTGTCGTCGCGACAGGCCTCGTAGTCCTCGGCGCTAAGATAGTGACACCAGGGCAGCTGCGAGTCCGGAAAGCGCAGTCGGCTGGAGCCCTTCCAGGTTGCCACTTCAACATGCGTCTTGCCGGCCTCAAGGTCGCGAACGGCCTCCAACGCGGGAATCAAGTCGCTGTCTCGGCTGAAGAGGATCCCTACGTCGTAGTCGTCGGTGCATGCCAACCGCACGAAATCCACGGCCAGCGCGACGTCGATTCCTTTCTCCTGCGCAGGGTCTACCGGCCATCCCTTCGGGTACCGAAGCTGTCGGCGAATGACGGTCACCCGCGGATCACGACCCCAGTGACTCGCCTGACGGTCACCGGCTCGTGCTGCGCCGGGCTGGTGATCGGGGCTTGGACGGCCTCGGTACACCCGGATGGCCGTAAGATCGCCCTTGAACTTCCGTCTGGCGGCTATTCGCTCAGCGAGCCGTACCGGATCGACATGACCGTGCCAAGGCACTACGTCCGCAGCCAGGAAGACTTTTCGCGCGGAAGAATGCACGTTCTGGTAGTCGATGAAGATCGCAATACGTGGGGTCATGACGCCTCGATAGAGAACGGCGTCGGAACGGAGCCAGCCCGGAACCTGCCGGTTCGAGTTGATCAGATTGGGTTCTTAGAACCGTAGCCGATGGGAAACAATGCGTCAAACCCGAATATACGGAAGTCTCTCCAAAGAAAAAAGCCCCGCCAGTCCCGTAGGACGGCGGKGAGGAAGTGATTTTCACGATAGGCCCCCTCGGGGTACCTGTCAAACAGGGGTGCCACGTGCTTGGTCTCGAGAGGTGGGCTCCCGGGGCGGGGCAGCCGGTGACCGCGTGCGGCCGCCATCAAGATATGGCGAGGATGCCGGGCCAGGGCCAGGGACGAGGACGCGTGCGGTGAGGTAGGCGGAGGCGGCCGCGATGAGGGCGGCGTCCAGGTAGTGGCAGGCCATGGCACCGAGGTAACTGGGGCCACCCCAGGCGTTGGCGGTGAAGTTCGGGTCGAGACCCCCGAGGACCTGGATGCCGGCGCGGAACAGGCTGTAGGCCAGCGGAATCGCCACGACCCCAGCCGTGACCAGCCGGGCGAGGCCACCCGGCGAGCGCCGTGCGCCCCGCAGCGTCCGCCGGATCCGCCGGCCGGCCGGCTTGCCGAGCGGAGCCAGCAGGAGTAGCTCGACGGGCTGGTCCCGAACATCCGACGGCGCCCCGCCGGCCACACGGACCCGGTGCCGGTATCGACGGTGCTGACGACGTCGTAGCCGGATCCGCGCCATCGCCAGCAGTGCGATGGCCACGAGGAACAGCGCGAGATGCGGCCACCACGCGGCGGTGCCGGGCTGCTGGACATCCCGGACCGGCGATCGCCGCAGGTAGATCATGCCACCCGCGGCGACCCCGGCCGCGAACAGAAGCGCGAACACCAAGGTCAGCGGTGGCGAAAGCTCGGCGGCGACCCTGCTCAGGCGGCGAACAGGCTGGGGAAAGACGATCTTACGTCGAGGCATGTGACCAACCTCGTCCGACGGTCACCGGATGTCGTCAGACCTGCGGCCCCGACTTCGGTGGCACCGTGGCGGGACCCGCCGCCGGGGCTCCCCCTCGGGTAGGAGCGCGGCCATCCTCCCAAGGATGGACGGCAGGGCCCGGTCGGACGACCACACTTGAGGACATGCCGACGTCAGCGGCCAGCGCGCAACCACCAGCCCTCGCGACGCCACCATCGCTACAGGCGCTACAGGCGCTACAGGCGCCGACGAGGACGACGCCGCCGTGGTTCGACCGCGTCTGGCTCGGGCTCGGGCGTCGTTGGCCGTCCGCGGGCACCCGGCCAAGATGGGCCCTCGTCGCCGACCTCGCCGTCGCCGCCGGTTCGTTCGCTGCGTTCACCCTGCCGGAACTGGTGACCGCCTGGGTATCGGCCGATGGCCGCGGCGCCGGATACGGATCGCCGGCGGCGGTTGCCCTATGCGGAGCACTGGCCGTCGTACCGCTCATGGCACGACGGCGCTGGCCGATCGCGGCCTTGGCGGGCGTCGCCGCGGTGCTGTGCGCCACGTCGCTCGTCGGGGTCCGTTTCACGCCGTTCGTCAGCAATGCCGGGCCCGCGCTCGCCATCGCCGTCGTGGCCGTCGCGAGCCGTCGTTCCCGCCGGACGTCCCTGGCCGGTTGCGCCGCGGCCGCCGTCGCGACCAGCGTCGCCGGGCTTGTGGGACTGTGGCTGCATCCGGAGCAGGACCAGGACGCGGTGCAGCTCGCGCTCGTCGCGGTTGGCTGGCTGGTCGGTGACGCGCTGCGTACCCGCCGCGAGTACCGCCAGGGGCTCGACCTCGCGCTCCTGCGGCAGCGGGCGGAGCAGGAGCAGCGGGTGCGGGCGGAGGAGCGGCTCCGCCTGTCCCGCGACGTGCACGACATCGTCTCGCACACCCTTAGCATGATCACGATTCGAGCCGGCGTGGCGCGGCTCCTACTGCCCGAAGGGCCGGACCAGACCGCGCGGGCGACCGAGGCACGGGAGGCGCTCGCGGTGATCGAGACGGCCAGTCGGTCGGCGCTCGACGAACTGCGGCGAATCCTGCGACAGACCCGGACCGCCAGGTCGGACGAGACGGTGGCCGCGCCGACGCTGGCGGACCTGGGGACGCTCGTCGAGACGGCCCGTGGCCAGGGCCTGCACGTGACCTTCCATGTCCTCGATCCGGAGCGTACGGCGGGCACGGCGGACGCGAAAGGCGCGGAAGGCGCCGGCGCGAAAGGCGCGGGCGTGAAAGGCGCGGGCGTGAAAGGCGCGGGCGTGAAAGGCGCGGGCGTGAAAGGCGCGGGCGTGAAAGGCGCGGGCGTGAAAGGCGCGGGCGCGGAGACCGGCGAGGAGCCGGGACGGGCGAGATACCCGCTGGTCCTCGAGACCTCCGCCTACCGCATCGTCCAGGAGGCGCTGACGAACGTGGCGCGGCACGCGGCGGCGGAACACGCCCAGGTCGAGATAGATCATCGCCGCGGCGAACTGGTCGTCAGCGTCGTCGACGATGGCCGTGGGTACCACCCCGGCGCCGCACCCGGCATCGGCCTCGCCGGAATGCGCGAACGGGCCGAGCTCTTTGGCGGCACACTCGACGCCGGCCCGCGCCCTGGCGGTGGATTCGCCGTCGTCGTTCGCTTTCCGGTGGCCTCTCGTGAGCAGTGACCGCGTACCGGCCGGCCGGCCCATCCGGGTGCTGATCGCGGATGACGAGGCGCTGGTCCGGGCCGGGTTCCGCCTGCTCGTCGACGCGACGCCTGACCTGACCGTCGTCGCGGAGGCGGGCGACGGCGTCGCGGCGGTTCGCGCGTGTCGCCGGCTGCGGCCGGACGTGGTGCTGATGGACATCCGGATGCCGGTCATGGATGGCCTGGAGGCAACCCGGGTGATCGCCGCCGACACGGCAACCGCCGCGGCTCCCTCGCGCAGCGTCGCGGTTCCGGCCGGGACCACGACGCAGGACACGGGAGCCGTCGAGCAGGTAGACAGGCCTCGGATCCTCATCGTGACGACGTTCGATGACGACGAGTATGTCTTCGGCGCGCTAAGAGCAGGCGCCGCCGGATTCATCTTGAAGGACACCCAACCCGAGAATCTGGTGGCCGCGATCAGGACGGTCGCGGCCGGGGACTCGCTCCTCGCGCCCGGCATCACTCGGCGGCTGATCGCCGAGTTCGTCCGCCGACCCGGACCGACGGCGGGGCGTGACCCCGACCCCGCCGGGCTGCTGCCGACGCTGACCGAACGGGAGCGTGCGGTGCTCTTCCACGTCGCGAGCGGATACTCCAACGCGGAGATCGCCCAGGCGCTCTACGTCGGCACGTCCACGGTGAAGACCCACATCGGCCACCTGCTGACGAAGCTCGCCGTCCGCGACCGGGTCCAGCTTGTCATCGCCGCCTATGAGTCCGGCCTCATCACGCCGGGCAAGCCGATCGGGTGAACGCCGACCACCGGGTGACGGCCGCCCATCGTGCCGGTCAGGACGCCCAGGCGTGGGTGCGCAGCGGGACGACCCGAGGGTGACGCTCCTCGATGCAGTAGCCGTACTCGACCCGGCGGCGCCAGACCGTGAGCCGGCAGCTGCCGCCCTCGACCGTCCAGGTACGCCGGCCGGCGCGGTCCTCGATCTGCACCGGCTGCGGAGTCAGTGGCTCGGTCGAGCGTCGGTGAGCCCAGACGTGCGCGGCCTCCCAGTCCGGGAAACTGCCGACCAGTTCGCCGTCTCCGTCGAACACCAGGTAAGGGCGGGTCATCGTCGTCACGCCTTTCGGGATGGCGGTGCTGGCCTGAGGTGTCACCCGGGCGCGGCCACCGTCGCTGGAGCCCGCGAACCCCGACGAGCAGGGGGAACCCGAGAACTCCAGGTACGGACAGCCGTCGACCGCCACGTTGCGGTCAGCGCCCGGACGCAAGGACCAGCACCGGAAATGGACACGGCCGGCGGCGCCCGCCGGCCGTACGTCAGAGCCAGGTGATGTCAGGTCAGTGGTACGCCGGTCGGGGTGAGAAATGACAGCGGCGCGACCAGGTAGTCCGGCAGTTGGTGCTCGGCCGCATACGCCGCCGCCTGCAGCGGAGTGTCGAACGCGAGGACCACCCGACGCGCCTGCCACGGCCCGCCCTCGAAGACGATCACTCCGAATCGGTCGGACGAGTCCTGGCCCGTCACCGCCTCCATCGGGAGCTGCTGGTCGCTGGGCGCGGTGGCGGACCGCCCGATGGGCCTGGGGCGGATCCGACGGGTGAAGGTGCCACAGGTCCTGGCACGAAGCCGCGAGGTCATCGGTACTCCAGGAGACGTAGGACGCCGCCGCGTTGGCGGCTACGCGCCGCGCACGCCGGCGCGGGCCTCGGTGGCGCGCAGCGCCTTCTCGGCGGACGGGCTGGCGGCGTTCCTCGGCGTGGTACGCGACGCCGCCGACCTGGCCGGCTAGCCGCCTCGCGGTTGCGTTCACCGCCACGCTCCCCCCACGCATCCATCCGCCGCCAACTTCTCACGCTGAGGCGCTTTCTTGCCACTCAAAGTGAGGACAGACCGGAAGCATGGCGCCCGCCAGACGCATATGCAAGAGCTTCTGTAAGGGTTTTGCTACGGGATGCTCAGAAGCGCTCGAGGACGGTGGCGGAGCGGTGGCCAGACGCAGCGATGAGTCAGGACTGATCGACCMAGTACAGACGAACCCGGGACCTGCGCCGGGACAGCAGCCGACGACGGCGGGCCCCGGCCGGGCGAGGCCGTCGCCCCGGCCGACGACACCCGGACCGCCCGGCGGCCCGGCCGCCACCGGAGAGCCAGAGACCACGAGTGGACCTGGCCCGACCGGCGAGCCGGCGGCAACAGAATGGGTACAGGCAGCCACGATGCCGCCAAAGCCGAATCGACCGGCGAAACTGGGCCGGTCAAGCGCGACCGGCGCGTCGTCCGTCGCCTCGAAGACGACGACGCCGCCACGGGCCACGGCGCCAGGAACTGGGGCGCCGGCTACACCGGGACCGGCCGCGCCGGGACCGGCCGCGCCCACGAGGGCGGCCACCGGGTCAGCCACGCCGCCGGTGGTTCCAGGCTCCGCCGCGACCGAGCCCGACGAGGGCGCGCACGGGACGGTACCGACCGGAGGGAAGAGCACGATGGCGACAAGCGGCGGTCCGACGGTACGGCGCAGGCGTCTGGGCGCCGAGCTGCGGCGGCTGCGCGAGGCGGCCGGCGTCTCCGTCGAGGAGGTCTGCGACCTGCTGCGATGCTCGGTCTCGAAGGTCAGCCGGCTGGAGAACGGGCGGGTTCCCGTCCGAACCCGCGACGTGCAGGACCTGCTGACCCTGTATGGGATACACGACGACAAGCACCGCGAAGCCCTGCTGGCACTGGCCAGGGAGTCCCGGCGACACGGCTGGTGGCACGACTACCACGACGTGGTGCCAGCCTGGTTCGAGATCTACATCGGCCTGGAGGGCGACGCCGCCTCGATCAGTGTCTACGAGTCGCAACTGGTGCACGGGCTCCTGCAGACGGCGGACTACGCCAGGCACGTCATCCGCGCGGAGGCGCCGGAAAGCCCGGACGGCGAGGTCGACCGCATGGTCTCGCTGCGCCTGGACCGGCAGCGCCGGCTGACCGGCGACAACCCGCCACGACTGTGGGTCATCCTCGACGAGGCCGTGCTGCGCCGCACGATCGGCGGCCCGGCAGTCATGCGCGGCCAGCTGCAATGGCTGCGCAAACAGTCCGAACTTCCCAATGTCACGGTCCAGGCGCTTCYGTTCTCAGTCGGCGCACATGCCGGACTAGGTAGCACATTCTCTATCTTGGGGTTTCCGAACTCTAGCGACCACGATGTGGTCTATATAGAAGAGGCGGCCGGAAGCCTCTACCTCGAACGTCCTTCGGAAATTCGGCGCTATAGAGTGAAGCTCGACTACCTGATGGCCTCTGCACTGAGTCCGGAGGAGTCGATGCAGATGATTTCATCCATAGCGGAGGATATGAAGTGACCAAATACGCGAAGCCGTCGCTCACCGACGTCGACGTGGCCGAACTCAGCTGGCGCACCAGCAGCTACAGCAACGGCGCCGGCGGGATGTGCGTCGAGGTGGCCCCGCTCGCGGGCGGCATGGTGGTGCGGGACTCGAAGAACCCGGCCGGCCCGGTGCTGGCGTTCTCCGCCGCCGAGTGGGACGCATTCCTCGCGGGCGCGCGCGACGGCGAGTTCAACCTGCGCCTGTCAGCCCGCTGAGGCGACGCTGCCCGACCTCGGCCGAGAGGCGAGGAAGGGCAGGCAGGGGAGGGACATCGCCGTGCCCGTCATGGCCAACGGATGTACACACGCCCCAGCAACCGACCGATGCGGCTGGGTGGGTCCGACTGCCGGGCCCGCCCAGCCGCACGGTCGTCGAGCGAACCTGGCGTGAGCACGCCGGGCTGCCGCACCGCCGGCCAACGGGATGCATTCGCCGGATGCACCGTCAGATGCCAGGCCGGATGCACACCTCGAACCAGGGTGCGAGACTCTTAGCTGGCTCCGTTGCCTGAACCGCGGACGCCGGCCCGCAAGCGCCGCTCGCGAGGCCGCGCGGCGGCGGCCGGCCGGGCAGGGAAGACCCGTTGTCGGAACGGCGTGGTAGGGCCGGGAACGAAGTCGCGGCGCCGAACGTCCCAACACGGCCGTTTTGGCTCTTGCATGCATGCCAACCGTCGCGCACTCTTGTAGAGGTTCGGTCGGGCTGCGTTGATATGGCGTTCGCCTGAGTTGTGTCGAACCGTGTGATAACACGGCGGCGACACGGCCCGCGCCGCCGTCTGACATCTCGTCCGGGCGGCCCGCTCGACCAGACCCAGGTGAGCGGGCATACCGCCGGTAGGCAGGACAGACAGGAGCGCAGCCGTGATCGCGAAGAGCTGGACCCGCGCGACGAACGCGCCGCGGACAGCTCTGGCATGCGGTCACGGCCTCCTCACGTCGCTGGCCACCTTGGCCAACTCGGCCAACCGGGCTCTGGCCGCGCCGACCAACCGGCAGGCGCCCACCCGCGCCCGCGTATCCGCGGCGTTGGGCCAGGMACGGTGTGCCGCACCGATCATCGGTCCGCTGGCCGCGCCCCCCTCATAACGGCGCCCACGGACCAGGACAAGGCACAGCACACCCCCTCAGCGGCGACATCGCCACCCCGTCCCCCGCAGCGTCGCGGCGGCACCTTCACCGCATCTCAGCTCCTCCGTTGCTCCCTCGCTCCTTCATCTGTTCCCCGGTACCGGGAGGTGATCGCCGTGGCCATCGCCACGACAAACCTGCTCAACACCCCGCTCGAGGATCCACGGGCCGAGCGTGTCCGGCGGGCCGCGCTGGCGGCCTACGTCGACGGGAAGATCACCTTCGCGCAGGCCAACTCTCGCGTCCGCAAGGCCATCGAGCGCTTCCACGTGGGCTGACCGGACCGACGGCCCACGTCGTCGGCGGCCATCGCGGCTCTCGACGTCGACACTTCCACCCAGCGAGAGCAGGCCCGGATCACATCCGGGCCTGCTCTCCCCATCTGCCTCAGCTCTCCACCTCAGCGGGACTGGCGCGCCCACGCGCCGGTCCCGCTTTCGTGGTGTCTTAGCCGTATCGCGGGCCGAGTCCCGCCTCGCGGGGCCAAGTCCGCCCGGCCGCGGGGCCGAGTTCCGCCCCGGCCGGCTCCCAGAGTCGCACTGGAGCCCGCGGATCGGCGGGAAATCGGACGTGAGAGATGTGGACGGCCGGGCGCCCGGGCGATCGGGGGGTGAACCCGGGCGGCCGGCCTGTCCTACTAATAACAGCCAGCGCACGAGCGGTCACGCTTCGCCCGCCGGCTTGCCACCTGCGCAACCGGCATCCCCCTGGCACGGCAAACGTGCGGGAATGTCCGCGCGGCCGGATTCGCTCGCCTCCACGGCGGCGGCGCGGTCGCGCGCGAGGCCCGCGATACCGGCGGCGATGAGCAGCAGCGCGAGAACGAACGCGACGAAGTGCGCATCCGCGGGCGCCGGCTCGTCGAACATCGTCAGACCGAGCACCACCGGCAGGAAGGCGGAGACCCCGCTGGTCACGGGGAAGGCGACCACGGCCGCCTGGCCCTGCAGGCCGCGTTGCTCGAGGCTCACCGCGAGCACCGAGAAGACGATCAACAGATAGGGCGCCGGCGTCCGCAGCAGCTCGAACAGGTAGGCACCGAGAAAGCCGCCGGCACGGCGCTCGTCGAGCGCGAGCCCGAACTGTCGGGTCGCGAGCGTGGCGATCGCGTAGGCCGTCCCGGCGGCGGCGCCGAACCCGAGGGCGGCGGGGGCGACCCGCCGCCTGGCCGCCGCCCGGTTCGCTCCGAGGGCGGCGAGCAACGAGAACACCAGTCCGAAGGACAGGAACAGCAGCAGCACCCGGTCGCTGGCCAGCGAGCCGACCTCGCCGTGTTGCTCGAACGCGTAGGCGAGCAAGCCGACGCCGGCGACCATCATGCAGATCGCCCCCACGCCGAGGCGGCTGAGGTGCTCGCGCAGCGCCCTCCCGGCGAGCAGCGTGAAAACGATCATGTCAAGCGCCATCACCGGGCCGATCATGGCGACCGGGGCGACGGACAGCGCGTACACCTCGAGCAGGAAGGCGACCGTCTCGACGGCGAGACCGAGCAGCCACAGCGGCCGGCGCACGAGCCGAGCGAGCAGCCCCAGCCCAAGCCCACTGCCCGCCTGCTCACGGCGCGCCGCGACCGCCTGCAGGAGCGGTGCCACCCCATACAGCGCCGCCGAGCCGACCGCCGCCGGCAGCCCGTAGGCGAGGGCCGTGCTCACCGGCCAGGAGCGAGGCCGACCTGGGCCAGGGCGACGCCGAAGGAACGTTCCCAGTCCTCCGGGCCACGCGCGATCCGTCGCGTCGGCGGCTTGACGCGGTCGAGGGCAGCCAGCGCCGAGCGGGCAAGCGAGCGCGGGTCGCGCCCGGCGATCTCGGCGCCGCCCTTCTCCAGCTCGCCCTGCAGGTTGTCACGGCCATGGCCAGGCACGACGTCGAGCAGCAACAGGTCCCGGCCGATCACGCGGGCCTCGCTGCAGGTGTCGCCCGACGAGGTCACCACCAGGTCGGCGGCGGCCATGAGGGCCGGGATCCGGTCGGTGAAGCCGAACGGGATGACCCGGTGCTCGCGTTCCGCCAGCGCCGCGAGCTTGCGCGCCAGCTTCGCGTTGTGGCCGGCGACCGCGAACACCCAGACGCCGGCGGTCGCCAGCGCCTCCGCGGCCTCGACCAGCGGGCCGAGTCCCCACGATCCGGACATCAACAGCACGCATCGGCTTTCCAGCGGGATACCGAAGGCCAGCCGGGCGTCCCGCTGGGTCGGGGCCTCGTAGAAGGGCGCGCGGACCGGAGCGGGCACGACGGCGACCTCGGCGGACGGGTGGAACCGGCGCACGTAGCGCACCGCCGTCTCCGAGGTGACCAGGTAGAGGTCGGTGTTCCGGTGCACCCACAGCCGGTGCGGGCAGACGTCGGTGCAGAACACGACCGTGACGAGGCCGGGGAAGTCGGGCTTGATCCGACTCGTCGCCGCGGCGCCAGTGGCGAAGATGGAGATGACGAGGCTTACCGGCTCGGTGGTCAGCTCGTCGCGCATTCGCGGCACGAGGAAACGGCTGGACACGGCGTCGATGGCACCGGCCACCCGCCCGCCGGTGCGCAGCTGGTTGAAGTGGAACGCGTCGTACAGGCCGGGAACACCGACCATCCCACGGAACACTGCCTCGCCGATCCGGCCGCCCGGGCCGCCGAGCATCCGCAGGCTGTCCAGCGTGCGTACCCGCATCTGGCGGGCTTCCAGCGAGGCGGCGCACGCCTGTGCCATGACGTGGTGGCCCATCCCGAGTGAGCCGGTGAGCAGCAGCGCTCCGCCGCTCGGCCGGGGCCGGGCCGTCGGGACCGGAAGGCCGCCTGCTCCGGTCCGGGGTCCGGTACCACGCGCGGCCCGGACCTCGCGGTCGGGCGCCGTGGGCACGTCCTGAGGACGAAACGGCACGGTCGGGATCTGGGCCGGGTCGCCGGGACCGCGAGCGAGGCCCGCCCGTCGCCCGGGTTCGGTGGTCATCACCGCTCTCCCGAGGTCGCGGGAACGTTGGTCGTCCGCGCGGGTGGCGCAGCCTCCCCACCGCCCTGCCTGGCCGCGGGCTTGCCGCTCGCCGCGGCGGGGACGACCGCCGGAGTCCGCGGGCGACTGGCCGAGAGCTGGTTCACGGAAGCCGATTGGCCGCCATCCTCACGGTTGGCCAGGTACCACTCGATGTACTGGCGAACGCCGTCCCGGAACGTGGTGGTCGGCCGCCAGTCGAGCAGTCGCGCGGCCAGCTCGGCCGACACCTCCCTGCCTCGGTAGTCGCCGGGTCTCGCGGGAACATGCTCGATCTCGATGCCGGGGAAGTGCGCGCGGACGGCTTCGGCCATGTCGAGCACGCTGACCCGCTCGGCGCCCTCAAGCGCGATCGTCGCGTTCTCGGCCGCTGGGGTCGTCAACGCCCGGACATGCGCGTCGGCGAGGTCGCGGACGTAGACATACCGGCGGAACTGCCGGCCGTCACCCGCGACCGTCAGCGGTTCTCCGGCCAGCGCGCGGGCGACGAATCGAGCAAGAACCAGCTCGTCACGCATCCCGGGTCCGTAAGGGATGCCATAACGCAGGATCGTGAACGGTAGGCCGTATGTCTCCCGATAGCTGTGTAGGAGCAGCTCCGCCGCGAGCTTGGTGGACGTGTAGACGTGCCCGGCCCGGTCCAGCTCGATGAGCGCGTCCTCTGTCAGCCCATCGCCGTGTCGTCCCCGGCCGCGGCTGTCACCGTCGCCGACGTCGGCGCTGGCGCTGGCGCTGGCGCTGGCGTGGCTGTCCGGCCGGGCACCGGGCGTCTCGGTCTCGGGAACAGCGCCGTAGACCCAGACCGTGCTGGCGAACAGCACCCGGCGCAGGCCGCGGCGGCGGGCCGCCTCGCAGACGTTGCCGGTGCCTTCGACGTTGAGCCGCACGGTGCCCACCGGGTCGGCGAAGGCGATGTCGACGTTCGACATGCCGGCGATGTGGAAAACCGCCTCGCAGCCGTCGAGGGCGGCGGTCACCGCATCGAGGTCGAGGACGTCGACCGCCTGACCATCGGCGCGCGGGTCGGCGTTGCTCACGTCGAGGTCGAGCGCACGGACTTCGTGGCCCGCGTCGAGCAGTCGGTCGACGACGTGTGCGCCGATGAATCCGGAACCGCCAGTAACCGCAACTCGCATGTCTGTGCTCCAAAGAGGAGGGCTGCCGCCGCGCCGAGGAGAACGGCCGGGCCCACGCCGCCCGCGGGCCAGCGAGCAGCGGCTCGTCAGCCTGCCAGGGTCAGGGTCCGCAGGGCCGCGGACAGAGCTGTCAGAACGTGGTCCGCCTCCTGGTCGGTCATGTCCGAATGAACAGGCAGGCAGATGTGCCGCGCACAGAGGTCCTCGGCGACGGGCAGCGTCCMGCCGGCGTGCTCCTCGAAGACCGGCTGCTGGTGCAGCGGCGCCTCGTAGACCTCACCGGCCAGTCCGACGCCGTGCCTTTCCTTGAGCTCCTTACGGAGAGAGGAACGGTCGACACCGGGGCCGGGAAGCACGATGTACTTGTAGTAGTTGGTGATGTCTCCCGGCGGCACCTGAACCCGCCGCACACCGGGGAGATCGTCGATCGCCGCGTCATACCGGGCGGCGATCCGTGCACGGTTCGCCAGGAATTCCGGCAACCGGCGAAGATGCACGAGACCGGTGACGGCGTGCAGCTCGCTCATCCGCCACGCGTACCCCTCCCGGATGTGCACGTTGCCGAGAAAACCGGCTTTCCCCTGATCTCGGTAGAGGAGCGCCTCGTCCCGTACCCGTTCGTCGGCGGTGAGGATCATTCCACCCTCACCGCTGGTGATGACCTTCGTCGGGTAGAACGAGAACGCCGCGGCGGCGCCGAACGACCCGGCGTGCCGGCCGGCCCGGGTCGACCCGTGAGCGTGGGCGGCGTCCTCGACGAGGACCAGGCCGCGCTTGGCGCACAGCGCCTCGACCTCGCCGATGTCCGCCGGGATGAGGCCCCCGATGTGCACGATCACGACGACCCTGGTGTCCTTCGTCAGCGCCGCCTCGACGGTGGCCGCCGAAAGCGCGAGCGTGTGCGGGTTGACGTCCGCGAACACCGGGCGCCCGCCGGCGCGCAGCACGGCAAAGGCGGTGGCCGCGAAGGTGTTGGTCGGCAGCACGACGTCGGCGCCGGCGACGCCGACGGCCCGGAGAATGATTTCCAACGCGGCCGTCCCGCTGTTGACCGCGACGGCGAAGGGCGCGCCGTGCGCGCGCGCGAAGGCTTCCTCGAACTCCCGGGTGTATGCCCCGAGCGTGAGCTGCCCACTGGTGAGGATCTCCGTCGTCGCCGCCGTGATCTGCGCCCGGTCGGCCTCGGAGAAGACGATTCTCGCCGCTGGAACCCGCACCCGTTCCCCCGTCCTCCCGATGGCGTCACCCGAAGCTCGGATGCTCATGGTCTTCCAGGTCTTTCCCGGCAGGCACCCAAGGCGACCGGGCACGCCGCTCCCGCGGCACGGTGCCATCGGCCCGCGAGACGTGACAAAGGCCCACGGCCGAAAGGGCTACCGGTCGAGGCCGGGCGGCGGGGCGCCGTCGGCCGAAACCGCTCGGCGGCCATGCCCGCGAACACCGGACCGGAAGCACCCGAACAGTCGGGTCAGTGACCGCCGTCGTCCGCCCCCTGATGTCGTCGGCACCACCACCGTCAGCAGACGTTAACCGCTCTCGGCCAATCCGGCCCGCCGTATCCGGAGAACGAGATCCGAATACCTCCCGCACCGCCACCCATCACCACCGGCTGTTCCGCCTTCTCCCCATACGGCCGCCGCCATCCCCACCCAGCTCGTCCCACCACGGGCGAGCACTACCCGATTCCGCCCACCCCGGTTGCGGCCCCAGAAGTCCGGTGAACCGCGTCTCCAGCGAGTTTGGTCTCGATAGTCAGTATTAGGGGCGCAGAACGAGGCGAAGGCCGCTGAGGGACGCGAGCCCGGCCGGGTGCCGTCCGGCGGGACGTACGGAACGTTGCCCGCCGCAAAGGGGCGTCCGAGAGGCCTCGCCTCTACAGGTGACGCATCCAGCGGATTAGCCGGCCCGGGCCGTGCGCGGGCACCATCGATGCCAGAAAGATCTCTGAACGGCGCGGACGGCACGGAAGCGGACGGCTCGGAGGAGGAAATCCTGACGCGGCGCGAAGCCCGCCCCGAAGGGGCGACGAAGAGCACGACCTGGGCGGGTGTCCAGGGGAAAAGTAGACACCCCGACGATCACTACTCCTGACGTACGGGGGGAACGCAGGAGGTGTGACCCGCCGGGGTGTGACATCAGCCTACGTCCCCCGCTTGTTCGCGGGCGAGGGACCAAAGTCCCAGCTTTGGCCTCTAGCCGCCGCACGCCGTCTACGCTCTGAACATTTAATGTGACTCTCAGGCGTCGCTCATTCCAAAACCCCAGCTCACCGTCTAGTACTGGCCACCGGAACCGCACGAGCCCCGACAAGACTGGGTCTGCTTGTGTCGGATCTGTTGCACGGTGGAAACGACTGGATGCTTCACTGTGGCCGTGCCGCTGCGAGACGTACACGACGCGCACCGCCATCTCGGCGTCCTACCCGCCTTTGGCTTCTATGGGGGACCGCCGGTAACGCCTGACCTCGGCGCCCGGGCGACCATCGCCGAGCTCAGGGCGGACCTGGACCGGGAGGGTACCGCCAGAACCCTCGTGATCCCGAACTACGGCGTTCCCGACGTCGCCGTCACGTTCGGCTTCAACGAGCTGTGTATCGAGGCCGCGCAGGCCGACGACCGGATCCGGGCGGGCCTGTGGGTCTCACCGCGGCCGGCCGACGCGGCCATGACCGAGAAGGCGCTGTCGCTCGCCGGAGAGCCGGGCGTCGTCGCCCTGAAGCTGAGCTTTCTCCTCGGCGGACGGGCGGACGCCGAGGAGTGCCGGCCCCATCTCGACGCCATCTTCGCGACGGCCGCCGCCCACGACCTGGTGGTGCACGTCCACACGTCGCCGGGTGCGGCGTCCGACATCGACCTGGTCGGACTCCTGGTCGACCGGTACGCCGACGACGTCCGCATTCACCTCGTCCACCTCGGTGGTGGAGTGAGCGGGCACATCAAGCTGATCGGCGGCCGGTTCTTCGACTGGATCTCGGCCGGCAAGCGGGTCTACACCGACACCAGCTGGGCGGTGGGTTTCGCGCCCCGCTGGCTTGCCGCCGAGATCGAGCGCCGAGGCATCGGCCATGACCGGCTCCTGTTCGCCAGTGACGAGCCGTGGGGTGACCACCCCGGTGAGCTCGCGCGACTCGCGGCGACGGTCGGCGACGGCGAGCTGGCCCGCCACGTCTTCGTGGAGAACTTCGCATCCCTGTACGGATCGGGCGCGTCCTGACCGGCGACTCACCGCCACCGCGCGGGCCTGGCCCGGTCGTGCCCGATGGAGCCCTGACCGGCCAGCCCGCCAGTGCCGCAGCGGAAATCTCCCAACGATCCGAACGGCGGGCCTACAGCAGGACCACAGACCAACAGTCTCCACCGGCCCACAGTGGAACCGTGCCAGCCGGACCAGACCGGCCCAGACCACCGAGAAACCCACCACGCCGCAACCACTCGTCCGGGGATCCCGCCGGATCGGCGAAGCCGTGACCTGCACCAGAAGTACCCCGAAGCCAGGCAACGCGCGGATGCGCAGAGAGGAATCGCCGCCCAGATGGAGCTGACCGAGCAGGAGCAGCACAGCCTGAACGAGGTCCCCCACCCATCGCTGCCGCCCGGCAGCAACCTCTACGGCTCGACGAAGATCTTCCCGGACTATCAGGCCGAGAACGGCGAGAGCTACCTGACCCTGATCCACGGCATCGCGCACGAGTCGTCGGTCAGCTTCGTGGCGATCCTGCAAGCCACCCGCGCACTGCGGAAGGGCTTCGAGTCGGTCATCTACTTCTACGGCCCCGGCGCGATGAACGCGATGGCCACCCGCGGCTTCCCGCACACCGGCGACTCGGCCTTCGCCGGCGAGCACAACATCAACAACCAGCTGGAGACCTTCATCAAGGAGGGCGGGAAGGTCTACGTCTGCCGGTTCGGCCTCTCGCTGCACGGTCTGCGCGAGGAGGACCTGATCGAGGGCGCGATCCCGGCGCACCCGCTGGACATCCAGGACTGCGTGATCCACTACGCGCGCAAGGGCGCGATCATCAACTCGACCTACATGTTCTGATGGCGCCCCCGCCCGCCCCCGCTCCGGCCGAGGGCCCGCGCCTCGACCTGAGCCAGCAGGCCGCGAGGCCCGGCGCCAGCCTGGAGACGAGGATCGGCCTGGCCGTGCACGGCGTCCGGCTCACCGCGCCGGTGCGCCGCACCGCCGGCGCCGGGCCGAGCGACGACGGCCACGTGGTGCTGGCAGGCCGGGGCGCGGCGCTGCCGATCGTCGCGACCAGCCGGTACGAGGTGAACGCCGGCCGCTTGCTCTACGACGGCACGGACCTCGGCGTGCCCGTCGAACCGGTGCGCCGCCCGCGGTTCTACGACCTGGTCACCGCGGACGGTGTCCCGTACGAGCAGATCGCCCGGCTGCACGGCGCCGACGTGCTCGCCACCACCGTGCTGCAGACCTGCGTGCGTTACCAGGAGCCGGACCGGTGCCGGTTCTGCGCCATCGAGGAGTCCCTGCGGGCCGGGGCGACGACCCGGCGCAAGACCCCGGCGCAGCTGGCCGAGGTCGCCGAGGCCGCGGTCCGGCTCGACGGGGTGCGCCAACTGGTGATGACGACGGGCAGCACCGCCGCGCCCGACCGCGGCGCCCGGCTGCTCGCCGAGGCGACCAGGGCCGTGCTGGCGGCGGTACCCGGCCTGCCCATCCAGGTCCAGTGCGAGCCGCCGGGCGATCTCGCCGTGATCACCGAGCTGCGTTCCGCCGGAGCGAGCGCGATCGGGATCCACATCGAGTCGCTCGACGACGACGTCCGGGCCCGGTGGACGCCGGGCAAGGCGACCGTCCCGCTGGCCGCCTACGAGGCGGCCTGGGCCGAGGCCGTCCGCGTCTTCGGGCGCAACCGGGTGTCGACGTACCTGCTCATCGGCCTCGGCGAGGACCCGGACGAGCTGGTCGCCGGCGCCGAACGGCTGATCGGCATGGGCGTCTACCCGTTCGTCGTCCCGTTCCGCCCGCTGGGCGGAACGCTGGCCGCCCGTGACGGCGCTCGCGCTCCGGAGGCGGGCGCCGTGGCCGAGGTGACGCGCCGGGTCGCGGCGGCGCTGCGCGCCGCCGGGATGCGCGGCGCCGACCAGGGTGCCGGCTGCGCGGCCTGCGGTGCCTGTTCGGCGCTGCCGGAGGCAGGAGGCTGATGCATGGCGCATGACGCGACGATCGAGTGCGGCTGTGGCTGCGGGGCGTTCATGACCACCGTGGACGAGCGACGCGGGCCGGGGCCCGGGCCCGGGCCCCTGCTGCTGACGATTGGCCAGGCGAACGGCGCCCGCGGCCGGGCCGCGGCGCCCATGGCCTCCGGGGTCGCCGCCGCCGAGCTGTCGGTAGCCACGGGTGCCGGGCCGGGTGCCGCCGGGCCAAACAGCGTTGCCGCGCGTGTCACTGTCCCGGGCACCGCTGGGCCGGGTGGCGCTGTCCGGAGTGGCGCCGGTGCCGGGCCAGATGCTGTCCGGGGCGGTGCTGGGCCGGGCGGCGCTGGGCCGGCGCTGCTCACCGCGGACCCGTACCCGGTCCACCCGCCGCGTCCGGTGGACACGCTCGCGGTGTGGGGTGATCCAGGCACGCTGCTGCGCCGCCCCCGTTACCTGATCGAACAGGCCCGGGACGCGGCCACGATCGCCGCGTACCGGCGGCTGCGCCGGGCGGTCTTCGTCGACGAGCAGGGTCTGTTCGGCGACGGGCCGGTGGGGGACCTCGACGAGGCCGACGAGGACCCGCGCACCGTCGTGCTGGTAGCCCGCGGCCTGGACGGCCCGGGCGACGGCGAGGTGATCGGCGGGGTGCGGCTCGGCCCGACACCCGCCTGGAGCGGCGACGACATCGGCTGGTGGCAGGGCGGCCGGCTGGCCGTGGCCGCCCACGCCCGTGAGCACTACGCCGGTGTCGGCGGCGCACTGGTCCGGGCGGCGTGCGCGCATGCCGAGGCCGCCGGCGCGCTGCGCTTCGACGCGACGATCCAACCTGCCCGGGAACGGTTCTTCGGCCGGCTCGGGTGGATGACGGTCGGCCCGACCACGGTGCGCGGCACGCCGCATGTGCTGATGCGCTGGCCGATCGACCGGGTCGCCATGCTCGCCGCCACCACGAAGGCGCCACTGGGTGCGCTGCTCGGCGCCATCCGCCCCGGCGGGGCCGGCTTCGTCGGCGACGACGGCGCGCCCGTGCCCGGGACCGGCCTGGTCGCGGCCTGCGACGCGATCGTGCCGACGATGGTCGACAGGGACCCGTTCTGGGCCGGCTGGTGCGGCGTGCTGGTCAACCTCAACGACCTCGCGGCAATGGGAGCCCGACCGCTCGGCGTGCTGGACGCGGTGGCCGGACCGACGGTGTCGCGGGTGAGCCGGGTACTCGCAGGCCTGCGCGCCGCCGCCGACAGGTTCGGCGTGCCGATCCTCGGCGGCCACACCCAGCTCGGGATGCCCTCGGCGCTCGCGGTCACCGCGATAGGGCAGGCCGACGCGCCGATCCGCTCGGGCGCCGGCCTGCCCGGCCACGCCATCACCGTGACCGCCGACCTCTCCGGGCGCTGGCGGCCGGGCTACACCGGCCGGCAGTGGGACTCCACCTCGGGCCGGCGCACGGCCGAGCTGCGCGCGATGCTCTCGCTGACGGGCCGCCACCGGCCGGTGGCCGCCAAGGACGTGAGCATGGCCGGCGTCGTCGGCACGCTGGGCATGCTCGCCGAGTCCAGCGGCTGCGCGGCCGAGCTGGAGGTGGGCGCGGTACCGCGGCCGGCAGGAGTGTCGGCCGGAGACTGGCTGACCTGCTTCCCGGGCTTCGGGATGGTGACGGCGGATGTCGATGACCGTCGGATGCCCACGAGCTCGCCGGCGGTCTCGGCCCGCTGCGGCCGGCTGCTCTCCGGCAGCGGCGTCTCACTGCTGTGGCCGGACGGGCTGCGCACTCCGGTCCTCAGCGGCCACGTGACCGGTATGGGCCCGGCATGAGCAAACTGAATATCGGGGGATAGTCATGACCGTCACCACCATCGCCGTCGTGTCGGACTCCTTCGGGCGGGACCTGAACGAGTGCATGGGCACGGTCGCCCGGCACATCGAGACCGCCAGGGCCCGCGGCGCCCAGCTGCTCGCGCTGCCCGAGGCGGCCCTCGGCGGCTATCTGCAGGCGCTCTCGGCGGACGACGACCCGGGGCCGGTCGGCGACGCTCCGTTACTCGACCCGGACGGGCCGCAGATCGCCCGGCTCGTCGAGCTGGCCGGCGACATGGTCGTCTGCGTCGGCTACTCCGAGCGAGCCGGCTACCGCCGCTACAACAGCGCGGTCTGCGTCGGCGGCGGCAAGGTGCTCGGCCGGCACCGCAAGGTGCACCTGCCGCTGGCCGAGGTGGAGTCCTACGACGCCGGCGACCGGTTCCGCGCCTTCGACACCCCGATCGGCCGGATCGGGATGCTGGTCTGCTACGACAAGGCGTTTCCCGAGTCGGCGCGCAGCCTCGCGATCGCCGGCGCGGAGATCATCGTGTGCCTGTCGGCCTGGCCGATGTCGCGCACGCACCCGTCCGACGACCTTGCCCTGGACCGCTGGCGGTACCGCTTCGACGTCTACGACGAGGTGCGCGCGCTGGAGAACCAGGTCGTCTGGGTGTCGGCGAACCAGGTCGGGCAGTTCGGATCGTTGACCTTCGTCGGAAACTCCAAGATCGTGCATGCGAACGGTACCGTGCTCGCGGCGACCGGCGACGACCCAGGGATGGCCATGGCTCACGTGGACGTCGCGGAAGCGCTGCACGTCGCCCGCCGAAGCATGAACCACCTGCGCGACCGACGCCCCGACGCCTACGACACGCAGTGCCTGCTCGCCGGCGAACCGGTGCTGCGCCAGCCTTACGCGCGCGTCCCGCCGGCCCGCGCCGGCTGACCTCGCGGCGGGGCAGGCTGGCCCCGACTCACAGACAGCCCACAGCCCACAGCCCACGGCCACGGCCACGGCCGCCACGGCTACCAAGGAGCGAGGACCGCCATGCCCCGAGCGGCCGCCGAGCGCGTCGTCATCGCCGGCGCCGGCGCCGCCGGTCTGCTGGCCGCCATACTCCTCGCCCGGGCCGGCCGCCCGGTGCTGATCGTCGACCGGGACCCCGCCGCGGCCGGCTGGCCAGGCCTGTCCGCGCCGGGCGTCGGCACCGCCGAAATCCGGGCCGACCCACGGGCCGCGCTGCCCCGGGCCGGCGTGCCGCAGGCGCGGCACTCGCACGCGTTCCTCGCCCGGTTCCGCGCGCTGCTCGCGACCCGGGCTCCCGACCTGCTCGACGCGCTGCTCGCCGTCGGCGCACGCGAGATCCGGGTCGCCGAGACGGCGCCGCCGGAGATCCGCGCCGCGCTCGCCGCCGGCTGGCTCACGGGAGACCTCGACGACCTGGTCGTCCTCGGCTGCCGGCGGGCGCTGCTCGACGCGACGCTACGGGCCGCCGCGCTGGCCGAACCAGGCGTGACGATCCACGCCGGCCAGCGCGTCACCGGACTGCTGACCTCGCCMGCCGGCCCGTCCACGCCCGGTGGCCACGGCGGTGTGCCATGGGTACGCGGAATCCGGCTCGAAGACGGCGCCACCATCGAGGCCGACCTGGTGGTCGACGCGGGCGGGCGGCTCTCACCGGTGCACGACCTGCTCACGGCCGCCGGCGCGCCCCAGCCGCCCGAGCTCGCCGTCCCCTGCGGGATCACCTACTACTCCCGCTTCTACGCCCGCGGCGGCGACCACTCGTTCGCCACCGAGCTCAACCGGGGCCATACCGTCGGCGCCTCCTTCGACCGCTACTCCTGCCTGGTCTTCCCTGCCGACAACGACACGTTCTCGGTGACCTTCGGCGTCCTGCCCGAGGACGCCGAGATGCGGGTGCTGCGCGACGGCGCCGCCTTTGACGCCGCCGTCCGGGCGATCGACCTGGTCGCGCCTTGGCTGGATGGCAAGCCGGCCGCCGCCGGCAGCGGCAGCGGCAGCGGCAGCGGCAGCGGCGCAGGGTACTCGGGCCGCGCCGGTCGCGACCCGGACCGGGCCGCCGCGGGCACGGTGGTGCCGCTGGGACCGGTCGCCGCGATGGCGGGGCTGCGCAACCGGTTCCGGCCGTGGGTCGCCGACGGCCGGCCGGTGGCGCTCGGCGTGCTGCCCATCGGAGACGCCGCGCTGATCACGAATCCGGCGCACACCCGCGGGACGACGCTCGCCGCGCTCACCGCCTGCTGGCTGGTGGACGCCGTCACCGCGACGCGTGACCCGGGCGAGCGCGCGCTGCGGCTGGACGCCGCGCTGCGCGCGGAAGGCCTGCCCTGGTACCACGACTCCTGCGCGCAGGACGCCGCCCGGCTGGCCCGCTGGCGACCGCCCCCGCCCTCGCAGCCGCCCCTACCGCCGGCTGCTCGGTCAGCACCGCCGGTTCGGTCAGCACCGCCGGCTCGGCCGACACCGGCTGCTCGGCCGGCACCGCCGACGCAGCGGCGTCCAGACGAGTCGGACGCCGTGACGAACGGTGAGGCGTTCCTCGCCGCCGGGCGCGACCCCGTCGTCTGGCACGCGTTCACCCGCCTGCAGAACCTGCTCGCGATGCCGGCGGACCTGCTCACCGACCCGGACTTCGTCGCCCGGGTACGCGCCGTCCAGGCCTCCGGCTGGCGCCCACCGCAGGTGACGGGACCGAGCCACGACGAGCTGGTGGCGATCGCGCGGGCGGCGCTGATCCAGCCGGGCACCGACGGCGGTAGCCAGGCCTCCCGAATCGCCGACCTCGTCGCCGATCCGGGAGAGAGCCTTGGGCCGACGCCGTGAGTGGCGCCAGCCGGCAGCGCTCGCCGCGGATCGCGCTGTTGACGTACTCGACCAAGGCACGCGGCGGAGTGGTCGCGACGCTGTGCCTCGCGGAGGCGCTCGCCCGCGCCGGCCACCGGGTGGACGTGTGGACACTCGCCCGCGGCGGCGACGCGGGCTTCTTCCGCCCCGTCGACCCCGCAGTCCAGGTACGCGCGGTGCCGTTCCCCGATCGGGCGGCCGAGACCGTCGGGGAGCGGGTGCTGCGTTCGATCGACGTCCTCGGCGCGGCCTTCCGGGCCCACGCCCGCGGTGCCCCCGGTGCGGGTTCGGAAGGCCACGCGAGCGCCGGCGGGTACGACATCGTGCACGCACAGGACTGCATCAGCGCGAACGTCGTCCCAGACTGCGTTCGCACCGTCCATCACCTGGACAGCTTCACCACACCCGAGCTGGTCGCCTGCCATGAGCGGGCGCTGCGCCGGCCGTACGCCCACGTCTGCGTGTCCGCGGCGGTCGCGGCGGAGCTGGCCGAGGGCTGGGGCCTCACCGCGACGGTGATCCCGAACGGTGTCGAGGCTGATCGGTTCGCGGCCGCCGCGGCGGAGAGCCCGACCGCGCGGGCGGCCCGCGCCGCGTGGCGCGACCGGCTCGGTCGTTACGTCCTCGCGGTCGGCGGGATAGAACCGCGCAAAGGCACCCTCGACCTCGTCGAGGCGATGGCGCTGCTGCGCACGGCCACCGCACCGGCTCTGGTGATCGCGGGCGGGGAGACGCTGTTCGACTACCGCGACTACCGGGCCCAGGTGCTGGCGCGGGCGGTGGAGCTGGGCGTGGAGCCAGTGCTGCTCGGCCCCGTGCCGCACGACGAGCTGCCCGCGCTGGTCGCCGCCGCCGACGTGTTCGCCTTCCCGTCCGTCAAGGAGGGCTTCGGCCTCGCGGCGATGGAGGCGCTCGCCGCCGGGGTGCCTGTCGTGACCAGGGACCTTCCGGTGCTGCGCGAGGTGTTCACCGGCGCCGTCCGCTTCGCCGCGACCCCGGCGGACCTGGCCGCCGAGCTCGCCGCCGCCCTCGCGGGGCCGGATCAGGCCCGCCGCGCCGCCGGCGAGGCGCTCGCCGCCCGGCACAGCTGGGACCAGGCCGCCACCGCCCATGTGGATCTCTACCGCGGGCTGCTGGCCCAGGGGATCCCGCGCCGCGCCCCCGGCCAAACAGGACCGGTCCGCGCGAATGGGGCCATTGGTCACCCAGGCCCGGCCGTCCAGCCCGCGGAGCATGCGGAATAGAAGAGCGGCAGTCCCGATCAGCTTTTCGGCCAGGTTGACCATGCCTTGTCGGCGTTACGCTGGCCAGGCAGGATAGGTCGGTCCGACTACACCAGGACCACGGGCCACAAGCCACGCGGGCAGCCGACGAGCCGAATGGCGGACAGCGGGAGATGGACGAGGAAGCACCGTTCTGGTTCGACCATGCGCTGGACGACCGGCCGGAGTACTTCGAGGTCGAGGTCGAGGGCGCGCGGATCAGCTACCGGGGCTGGGGCGCGCCGGACCTGCCGGCGATCGTGCTCGTACACGGCGGTGCCGCGCACGCCGGCTGGTGGGACCACATCGCTCCGCTGATCCCGGACGAGTACCGCGTGGTCGCGCTGGACCTTTCCGGGCACGGCGACAGCGATCGCCGCGACGACTACACACTGTCCACCTGGGCCGCCGAGGTGGTCGGCGTGATCGACGACGCCGGCATCGCCTCGCCGCCGATCGTCATCGGGCACAGCATGGGCGGCTGGATCTCGATCACGACGGCCGCCGAGCACCCCGACCGGGTCGCCGGCATCGTGCTGATCGACTCTCCCGTCAGCGAGTACACCCCGGAGGAGCGGGCGGCCCGTGACCGGACCGCGTTCGGCCCGTTGCGGGTCTACGCGACCGTGTCGGAGGCGCTGGCCCGGTTCCGTACCGTGCCGCAGCAGACGCACACCCTGCCGTACGTGATCGAGCACATCGCCCGGAACTCCATCGGCTCGGTCGAGGGCGGCTGGACCTGGAAGTTCGACCCGAACGTGTTCGGCAACCRGACGCCCGCGCCCGAGGTGCTGCACAAGGTGCACTGCCGGGTCGCCCTGTTCCGGGCCGAGAACGGCCTGGTCACGCACGACATCGG
This sequence comes from Pseudofrankia sp. EUN1h, assembly GCF_001854645.1. Classification (NCBI taxonomy): domain Bacteria; kingdom Bacillati; phylum Actinomycetota; class Actinomycetes; order Frankiales; family Frankiaceae; genus Pseudofrankia; species Pseudofrankia sp. EUN1h. The sequence continues at coordinate 100,002 of NZ_MBLN01000056.1, forward strand.
CGGGGAGATGTACAACCTGCTGGGCCGGGTCGCGCCGGTGATCGAGATCCCGCTCGCCGGCCACCACGTGATGCTCGACCAGCCGCTGCTGCTGGTCACCGGCATCCGCACGATCCTCGCCGACTGGGAGCACTCCTCCCCCCAGGAGCGCACCGACTAAGCCCCGATTCGAGCCGGGCAGCCGGGCAGCCGGGCAGCCGGATCCCCGTCAGCCCAGGGTTTTGCCTCGCGCCCCGGGCTCTTCCTGTCACCCCAGGGTTTCGGCCGCCCACTGGCGGAGGGTGGGGGCCAGCAGGGGCCAGCGGACGAAGAGRCCTCCGGCCGTCGCCATCTCGGCCTGGCGCTCGAGGTACTCGCGGTCGCCCCACGGTGGCTCGACGAGGCGCGCGCCCGGTAGCAGGTCGGCCACCGCCTCGGAGGTGGCACGCGGGTGGAACGGGTCGCTCACGCCACCGCGGAAGACCAGCGCCGGGACCTTGATCGAGCGGGCGGCGTCGTCGGGCAGGCCGGGAATCCGCTCGTCGGGCCGCGGGCAGTATGCCGACATCCAGCGCTGCAGGGTGGCGACGAACTCGTCGCGGTCCGCGTCGAGGATCCGCTGACGGTTGTCCGGGGTGGCGGCGATGGTCCCGGCCCAGTCGGGCAGGTCGGCAACGGCGGCCATGTCCCGCGTCCAGGCGGTGGTGATGCTGGCGGTGTAGTAGACGTTGCCGAGGATCATCAGGCCCATCGGGCCGCCGCTGATCCACCAGAGCGCAAGGCCGGCGGCCACCTCCGGGTGCCGAGCCGCGGTGAGTAGCGAGACGCGGGTGCCGACCGTCGCCCCGGTGAGCACCGCCGGGCCCAGGTCGAGGTGCGTGAGCAGCGCGGCCAGGGTGTCGGCGTGCAGCTCCGGCTCGCTCGGCCCCTCGAAGCAGACGTCCGACTCGCCGCAGTTGGGCCGGTCCCAGCTGAGCACCCGGTCGCCCTGGGCCGCCAGCGCCTGGGCGAGCTCGCGCACCCCCGGGGTCTCCTTGGTGAAGCGCCCGCCGGTGGTGATCACCCATAGCCGACCCTCGCCGACGCCGACGCCGACGCCGCCACTGCCGCCGACGAGCTCGTAGGCGATCCGCAGCCCGTTGACCCGCGCGTATGCCACTGCCACCTCTTCGAGAACGGTTCGCCGGTCCGAGGCCGTCGCCGGGCCCGAGAGCCGGGTCGGGCGACGGGAACGGCGTCAGATCGCTGTTCGGTCGTCCAGCCGCCGTCCGGCGGCGATGCCGCGGGCCGTGGCATCGACCGAGAACGACGCGACCAGCGCGCCGTCCTCGGTGTACACCCGGCACTCCGAGTGAGTCATGCCGTCACCGGCGAACGTCGAGTGGTGGTGGTACCGCAGCCACCGGTCCGCCCGGATGTCGGCGTGCAGCGAGAGGGAGATCGCGTTGATGCCCATGGAAAGGGTGCGATGGGCCTGGTCCTGGCCGATCCCGGCATGCGGGCGTAGCGCGGCGGCGATCGAGATGTGCCCGGTGAACTGCGCCAGCAGGCCGGCGTGCAGCGCCGGGTCTGCCGGCACGTCACGGAAGCGGAGCCAGGTGTCGATGACGGGCGGTCCGACCGGCGCGGCCGAGTCGTTGTTGTACGCCGCGTCGACCATGCGCAGGTCCCGCCCGGTGACGGACATGTCGTAGGGCTCGCTGTCGTACGGGCCGGCGGCGGGCGGCGGCGGCGCCTCATGCCGGACGACGTCGGGAGCGGTGACGTCGAGGAACAGGGTGCCGCTGGCCCGGCGCTTCCCGGCCTGGTTCACCTGTACGCCGAGGGTGCTGAACGTCCGTCCCGAGCTGAGCTCCTCGAGCTCGAACTCCAGCGGGAGGTTGGCATCGGCGACCCGGTAGACGACCAGATGCGCCGACACGACGCGCCGCCCGCCGGCGTGCCGCATCGCGGCGACCACCGCCTGGCCGAGGATCTGGCTGGCCTCGACGACGGCACGCCCGGGGTTAGGCCGAATGACGCTGACATAGCGGCCTTCGCCGGCGGCCCGTAGGTCCATGATGTCGATCAGGTCGGCGGCATCACCCCAGGTGGGGAACCGCTTGATGGTGGCGTCGCGGGGGTCCTCGCCGGCCACAGTGTCGACCAGTTCGACGCGCACCCGGTCATGGTCGAATGCCGCCAGATCGGCCAGCCAGTCGAGGCCAGGAGCCGGCTCGGTGAAGGTCCATAGCGCGTCACGGCCGTCGACCAGGCCGTCGTCCGCGTCTTCCTCTGGAGCGTGCCATTCGGCGACGGGTGCCGCGGCCTTGCCGTCGAGGGTCCACAGCTCGCCGGAGCCCTTGACCGGGCAGGTCACTCGGCGGCCCTCGTCCTGCAACATGTCGAACCGCACATCCGCGCGCGGGAAGTACAGGGTCGGCGCCTGTCCCGGCTCGCGAACCCGCACCGCCGCCACCGATTCGGCGACCAGCCGGTCCCCCCACCACGCCCTGGCCCGATAGGAACACGGAGAGTGTTCGACGACCGACTCCACACCTGGTTCGGCCGCGCTTGTGACTGGCTGCACGATCCGGAGCGTAATACTCCATTGCGGTACACGCCCGTTCTCGCAAGACCGCGGAGCCACCGCACGCCCGAGCACCCTCCGTAGTTATCTGCGTACGGCTGTACGGGCCGCTGAGACCCGGAAAACACCCTCCCGATATGGAGGCAAGGGTCCGTCGCGCCAGCCGACGGGCGAACTGTGGCATCTAACAAAGCCAATAGACACACCCATCTGCCACACTCCCGACCCCTGCGGCCGAAGTGTGGTGGCTCCGCGTGTCCATAGGCTTGGCCAGATGCCACGCATCGACGTCTGGCGGTCAGGCGGAGTCGCGGGTGACCAGGGCGGTGGGGAGGATGACCTCGGTCGGCTCGGCGAACGGGTCCGTGACCCGCTCCAGCAGCAGCCGGACCATCTCCTGGCCCATCAGCTCGACCGGCTGGCGGACGGTGGTCAGCGGCGGGTCGGCGTACGCGGCGAACGCGGCGTCGTCGAAGCCGACCACGGCGATGTCGTCGGGGACACGCCGGCCGGCCTCCCGCAGCGTGCGCAGCGCGCCCATGGCCATCAGGTCGGAGGCCGCGAACAGGGCGTCGATGTCCGGGTGGTCGGCGAGCAGCCGGGCGGCGGCCCGCCGCCCGCTCTCCTCGGTGAAGTCACCGACGGCGACCCGCCCAGCGGACAGCTCGTCGCCGGCCTGGCGGACCGCCTCGGTGTAGCCGCGCAGCCGGTCGATGCCCACGCTCATGTCCGACGGGCCGGCGATCGTCGCGAGCCTGCGCCGCCCGGCGCCGAGCAGGTAGCGCGCCGCGTCGCGGGCGCCGCCGACGTTGTCCGCGTCGACGTAGTCGACGGGGTTGCCGGCGAGCAGCCGGCCGGCCATCACCAGCGGTACCCCGGCCGCGGTGATGGCGTTCGGCATGATGTCGTCCGCGTGCAGGGAGATCAGCAGCACACCGTCGACGTGGCCGTTGCCGACGTAGCGCAGCGCCCGGTCGCGCTGCGCCTCGCCCTGGGCCTGCAGTAACACGAGCTGGAAGTCGGTAGGGCTGAGCGCCTGGTTGACGCCGCGCAGCACACTGGCGAAGAAGGGGTCGGCGAACACCGTGTCCGGGCGCTCGTGCACGATCAGCACAAGCGTGTCCGTCCGGCGCGTGACCAGGCTGCGGGCAGCGCGGTTGGGCACATAGCCCAGCTGGGCGATCGCCGCGGTGACGGCTGACTGCGCCTCCGCCGACACCCGCGAGGACCCGTTCACCACCCGGGAGACGGTCGCTCGGGAGACCCCGGCCAGCTCGGCGACCTCCTCGAGGGTGGGCGCGCGCCGCGGCGCCACCACCCCTGCCGAGTTCGCTCCCGGATCGGCGGAGTCCTGGGCTTCTCGGGAATCGGTGCCGCCGATCCGGGGGTCTGGCCGGGAGGTCTGGGCCACGGCGGTGGCTGGGGTCGTTCCCCGCTCGGCTCCGCCGATCGGGGAGGTCCGCCAGGAGGTGCCGGGTTGGGCGTCGGCAGCAGTCACAGGGTTCCGTTCGCGGCGCGGTGCTCTCGGATGAGGCGGGAGTACCAGAGCGCGCTGGTCTTCGGGGTGCGGACGAGGGTATCGAAGTCGACGTGGATGACGCCGAACCTCATCTTGTACCCCTCGGCCCATTCGTAGTTGTCCAACAGCGACCACACGAAGTATCCCCGCATGTCAACTCCGTCCTGGATAACCTCGCGCACCACGTCGAGGTGCAGCGCGACGTACCGAAGCCGCTCCGGGTCGGGCACGCTGCCGTCGGAGGCGGGTTCGTCCAGGTAGGCGGCGCCGTTCTCGTGCATGTACCAGGGGGTGCCCGGGTAGTCCGCGGCAAGCCGGCGAAGCAGGGCGGCGAAGCTGCGCGGGCGGATCGGCCAGTCCAGTGCGGTCACGTCCTGCGTCGACTTGACCCGGGTCAGGTTGTCGGCGGCGACGAAGGGAATCGGCGTCGGATCCGGGTCGGGACCGGAGACGACGATGTGCGGGGAGTAGTAGTTGACCCCGACCCAGTCGATGGGCGCCGCGATCCGCGCCAGGTCGCCGTCCGCGATCGGCAGCTCGGCGCCCACCTTGGCGAAGTCGGCGATGACGTCGGGCGGGTACGAGCCGCGCAGCAGCGGGTCGAGCCAGAGCCGGATCGACTGGCCGTCGACGAGACGGACCGCGTCGCGCGCCGCCGGCGAGTCCTCCGGGGACTCCGCCGGGATGAGGTTGAGCGTGATCCCGACGTCGGCGACGCCGCGGGCGCGCAGCGCCTCGACCCCGAGCGCGTGCCCGAGCAGCAGGTGGTGCACGGAGCGGACGGCCGCATGGGCGCTCTGCACCCCGGGCGCGTGCCGGCCGGTGAGATGGCCCTCGAACGCCGAGCACCACGGCTCGTTGAGCGTCGACCAGTGCTTCACCCGATCGCCGAGGGCGGTGGCGACATGGTCGGCGTACTCGGCGAACCGGTAGGCCGTCTCCCTGTTGGCCCAGCCGCCCAGGTCCTGCAGCGGCTGCGGCAGGTCCCAGTGGTACAGGGTCAGCCAGGGGTCGATCCCGGCGCCGAGCAGCTCGTCGACGAGCCGGTCGTAGAAGGCGAGCCCCGCCGGGTTCACCGGGCCGGATCCGGTCGGAACGACGCGCGGCCAGGCGACCGAGAACCGGTAGGCGCCGAGACCAAGCTCGGCCATCAGCGCCACGTCCTCGCGGTACCGGTGGTAGTGGTCGACGGCGGGATCACCGCTCTCCCCGCCGCGGGTCTTGCCGCGGGTGCGGGCGAACGTGTCCCAGATGCAGGGGCCGCGGCCGTCCTCGCCCGTCGCGCCCTCGATCTGGTAGGACGAGGTGGCCGCGCCCCAGACGAAATCCCTGGGCAGGCCGCCGGCGATCCGCGCCGCCAGTTCGTCGGTCTCGGGCAGACCGGTCGCGCCGGTGGCCGAGGCGGTGCTGATAGTCATCCCTTGACCGCGCCTTCCATGATTCCACTGATGATCTGACGACCGAATACTGCGAAGATCAAAAGAACGGGCAGGGTGCCGAGCGCCGTGCCGCCCAGGACGAGGGTGTTGTCGCGGTAGTAGCCGGCGGACAGCGTGCTGAGTGCGACCTGCACGGTGGGGTTCTGCGGCGACAGGACGATGAGCGGCCACATGAAGTCGTTCCACGCCTGCATGAAGGTCAGCAGGCCGAGCACCGCCATCGCGGGACGCAGCCCGGGCAGGACMACGTGCCAGTACAGGCCGAACGTGGAGCAGCCGTCCATGCGGCCCGCCTCGAGCAGCTCGTCGGGGATGGCCTGCTCGGTGTACTGGCGCATGAACACGACACCGAACGCGGTCACCGCCGTCGGCGCGATCACCGCGATCAGATGGTTCGCCCAGCCGAACTTCTGCATCTCGATGTAGAGCGGGATGATCCCGAGCTGGACAGGCACCATCATCGTGGCGATCACGATGGCGAGCAGCGCGCCCCGCCCGCGGAACCGCAGCTTGGCGAACGCGAACCCGGCGAGCGAGCAGAAGAACAGCGTGCACAGCGTGATCGAGCCGGCGACGACCAGCGAGTTGACCAGCGCCTTCTCGAACTCCACGGTGTCGAAGACCCGGCGGGCGTTCTCGATGAAATGGCCGCCGGGGAGGAACGGTGGCGGCATCTGTCCGACCACGTCGTTCGTCCGCGACGGGATCATGAAGGTCCAGTAGACCGGGAACGCCGAGAGCAGGACGACGACGATGAGGAACGGGTAGCGCCACAGCCCGCGGCGCTCGTCCTCGGCGGTGGGCGGCGGCGTCGACCGCCCCAGCCGGCGCCGACCGCCGGCGTGACCCGCCGCCTCGGCGGAGTCCGGGCCGGCGCCGCCGGCCTTGTCGATCGTGACGCTCATCGGAGCCCTCCCGGCGTGCTGTCGTCGTCCGCCGTGGTCGGGGTCGGGGTTGGAGCCGGAGCGACCGCCGGGACCGGGGGCGAGGCCGAGGCCGAGGCCAATGTCGCGGAGGCGGCCGGCGCGGCAGCGCCAGCGGCGGGCTTGCGGGACGCGAGACGCCGTCCGCCGCCGCGCCCGGGGTGGCGAGCGGCGCCGATCCGGGCGCCCCCGCGGGTGAGGAAGTACGCGAACGCCGCGAGGATCACCGTCAGGAGGAACATCAGCCAGGCGACGGCCGAGCCGTAGCCGAAGTGCCGCAGCCGGAAGCCCTCCTCGTAGAGGAACAGCGCGAGCGTCTGGAACTGGCGGTCGGTGCCGCCGCTGACGCTTCCCGGCGAGATGTCGAACAGCAGCGGCTCGGTGAACAGTTGGATCTGCCCGATGAGTGACACGAGCGCTGTGAAGGCGATCGTCGGGCGCAGCGCCGGCAACGTCACGTGCCAGAGCTGCCGCCAGGTGCCGGCGCCGTCGATCGCCGCGGCCTCGAACTGTTCCTTCGGGATGGCCTGCATGGCGGCCAGGTAGATCAGCGCGTTGTAGCCCGTCCACCGCCAGACCACCATCATCGCGATGGCGATCTTCGAGGACCACTCGCCGGCCTGCCAGTCGACGTTGTCGACGCCGACCAGGCCAAGCAGCCAGTTGAACAGGCCGAAGTCGCGGCTGAAGAGCTGGCCGAAAACGATCGTCACCGCGACGATCGACGTGATGTTGGGCAGCAGGACGCCCATCCGGAACAGCATCCGGCCGCGCAGCCGGGCGTTGAGGATGTGCGCCATGATCAACGCGAGCGCCAGCTGCGGCACGGTGCACAGCAGCATCAGCTCGAACGTGTTCTTGACGGCGTTCCAGAAGAACTCGTCGTGCAGCAGGTCGGTGTAGTTGCGCAGCCCGATCATCTTCGCGTCGTGGGGCCGCAGCAGGTCACGGTCTGTCAGCGACACCCAGAACGTGTAGGCCATCGGGAAGAGCCCGAACACGAGAAAGATCATGAAGAACGGCGCGACGAACCCATAGGGCGCCGTCACTCCGGTCACCCGGCGGATCGCGGACCGGGCCGCGCCCGACCGGCGCGTCGGCCGTGGCGACGGAGCGTCCACCTCGGACGCCGGGGGTGCTGTGATGGTCACCGGGTCTCCTCCCGCCCGATCGCACGGCTGGTCGATGGCTGGTCGATGGCTAGGGCTGGTCGGTGGTCACGGGCTCACGGGCTGGGCCGGACGGCGAGCTTCGCGCGCCCGGAGCCCGAACCCGGCCAGGGTCAGGGCCAGGGCCAGGGGGACGGGATACTGGCGTGGCCCGGGCCCCACGGAGACCCGGGCCACGCGCCGGACTTCGCCGATGGCGGCGAACTTTCCGGTCTTGAGCAGCAGCTCCGTGGGAAGCGGCTGCCCGGGGCCCGATGGACGGGAAGCCCATTCGGGGGGCCGCGGCCCCGGGCAGCCGGTCTGGGGGTCGGGCCACGCCGCCGACGGTGGCGCGGCCCGACCTTCCAGGAGATCGTCGATCATTAGCAGGGGCGGAACAGCGCCGGAGCCGGGATCGGGATCGGTGCCGGGACCGGGGCCGGGGTCAGCGGGCTGCCCGTTGCGCCTCGGCCAGGGCGTCCTTCCAGGCCGTGTCCGGATCGGCCTTGCCCTGTTCGACGAGCTGGATGCCGTGTTCCTCGATCGCCTGCCGGATCGCGCCGTGCTTCGGGCCCTGGTACTGGGGAACCAGCTTGAGGGCCGACTCGCCGAAGATCTTGCCGGTCGGCGCGTTGTTGAAGAACGGGTCGGTGAAGCCCTGCACCGTCGGGTCGTTGACGGCTCCGATGGTGGACGGCATGTTGCCGACCGTCTTGAAGACCTTCACCTGGTTCTCGGGCTTGGTCAGGAAGTCCATCAGCTCGTAGGCGAGCTTCTGGTTCTTGCTCTGCGCCGGGATCACCAGCCAGGAGCCGCCCCAGTTGCCGCTGCCGCCGGGAACCGTGGCGACGTTCCACAGGCCCTTGGTCTCCGGCGCGTTGGTCTTGATGTAGCCCGCCATCCAGGCCGGGCAGGTCAGGGTGGCGAACTTGCCCTGCTTCATGGCCGTCGTCCAGTCGTCCGCGAACGGGACCAGCTTGGCGGACTCGCCGTCACCGATGGCCTTCATCACGTTGTCCCAGGCCGTCTTGATGGCCGGGTTGGTGTCGACCACGAGGTCTTCCGTGCCCGGCTTGTAGTAGGCCGTGCTCTGCTGGAACATCTGCGCGTTGTAGAGGTTCTGGCCGGCGTCGAAGAAGGAGGCGCCGGTGTTGGCGTCGCGGAACTTCGTGCCGGTCGCGAAGAACTGGTCCCAGGTCGGCCACAGCGCGCTCACCGCGGCCGGGTCGGTCGGGAGGCCGGCCTTCTGGAACAGGTCGGTGCGGTAGCACATCGCCAGGCCGCCGACGTCCGTGCCGAGGCCGAGCTGCTTGGTGCCGTCAGGCGACAGGAAGGCGTTCCACTTGGCCTCCGGGTAGTCGGCCTTCCGGCTGGTCGCGCCCAGGTCGAGCAGGTTCGCGAACAGCTCGGGCTCGGCCTTGAACTGGGCGACGAAGCCCTCGTCGACGCCCTCGATGTCCGCCGCGCCGGAGCCCGCCGCGAGGTGGTTGACCAGGGCATTGTGGTGGTCGTTGTACTCCGAGACGGACTCGACGATCTTGACGCCTGGATGGCTGGCCTCGAAGGCCGCGTACAGGCCGGCCTCCTTGTAGCCGAAAACGCCGAACGTGTTGATGTGGAGCGTGGTCGTACCGTTGMCGCCCCCACCTCCCTTGTCGTCACTCCCACCACACGCTGCCGCCGTTAACGCGGTGGCCAGGGCCACCGCCCCGGCCACAGCCGCGAAGCGGCCACGATGTGCCCTCATGAAGCCCTCCCTCTGGCTTCCACGCCCACCGCACTGATCGCGTGTGAGCGCTCTCATGGCTTCGAAACTGTGAACGGCCGTTGCGTTGCTGTCAAGAGTCAGTTGCTCCGAGGTTTCGGAATACCCAGCGAGCATCACTCGCTACAACCGGTGATTTCCGGTGGTCAGCGAGGCGGCCGCGCACCGGAGGCCGACGGGGGCTGGACGTGACCGGGCGCACCATGCAACCCTGAATCCCGCGACGCCCCGCCATGGAAGTCCGGGGACTCCCTCCCCCGCGCGTCCCGCCGAGGCGGCCATCCATATCTGCCGACCTTCGGGCGGCTCTCCGGTAGCCCGTCGGGCCGCCGGGAGACGGCCGTGGTCCGCCACACCCGCATGGTGGAAGGGAAGAGGGAGCCCATGTCCACGATCGAGCTCCGTGACGTCACGCTGACCTACGATGTCCGCCCGGTTCTCGACCACATCAGCCTGACCGTCGAGGACGGCGAGTTTCTCGTCCTCGTCGGACCATCCGGCAGCGGAAAGACGACCGCGCTGCGCATCGTCGCCGGGCTGCTCCAGCCCACCTCGGGCCAGGTGCTCGTCGGTGGCCGAGACGTCACGAGGGTCCCGCCAGCGGACCGCGACCTGGCAATGGTCTTCCAGAGTTACGCTTTGTATCCGCACATGACGGTGCGCAACAACATGGCGTTCGGGCTCCGGCTCGCCGGCGTCCACCGCAAGGAGCGCAACGACCGGGTGGAGCGCGCGGCCGAGATCCTGGGCATCACCGAGCTGCTCGACCGGCGGCCGAAGGCCCTGTCCGGCGGCCAGCGCCAGCGGGTCGCGATGGGGCGGGCGATCGTTCGCGAGCCGCGGGCCTTCCTCATGGACGAGCCACTGTCGAATCTGGACGCGAAGCTGCGCACCCAGGTCCGCGCCCAGATCGCGCGCATCCAGCGCACGCTCGGGGTCACGACCCTCTACGTCACGCATGACCAGATCGAGGCCATGACCATGGCCGACCGCATCGCGGTCCTGCACGACGGCCGGCTCCAACAGCTCGGCACCCCCGAGGACCTGTTCTCCCGCCCGGCCAACGTCTTCGTCGCGGCGTTCATCGGCAGCCCGCCGACGAACCTCATCCCCGGCACGCTCACGACCGAGGACGGCGAGACCGCGCTGCGCGTCAGCGGTCAGACGCTGGTTCTGCCCGCGGGCATCGCCGCGGCCGTCACCGCGTCCAGCACTCCGGACATCCTGGTCGGGGTACGGCCGCACGACGTCGAGATCAAGCCGCCGGACGGTCCGGCGCTCGCCCTCGAGGTAGACATCGACCTCGTCGAGCGGCTCGGTACCGAAACCCTCGCGCACGGGGAGATGGTCACGGGCTCGGTCAGCGGCGCCGCCGCCCAGGCCGCGCACGCGATGGTCACCGCCGACGACGAGTTGCCCATCGACCCGGAGAAGCATCGGTTCACCGCGGCGCTGGACCCGCGCACCCTGGTCACCTCCGGTGGCCGGATGCCGTTCTACGTCGCGGCCGAGCGTCTGCATCTGTTCGACGCCGAGACCGGCGTGACACTGCGGGCCGCCGCCGCGCCGCTGGTCACCGCGGCCGCCACGGCCGCCGCGCCCGCGGCCTGAGGGAGCGGGCGTTCACGGTTCCGCCTGCCCCGCGGCGCAGGCGGAACCGTCGTTCCGCTCCCACGGCCCACCTGACTTGCCTGGCTATCTACGACCTGGCCGCCTACGAGAAGCTACGAGGGTCGTCGCGTCCGCGACTCGCTCGTCTTCCGGGAGACCGCCCTGGCGGCGGCCGCGGGCGGAAGATCTGGTCGCCAGTAACGGCGCGTGCTGTCCGCGGCGACCCGCAGCTCCGTCTCCTGACGGCCGGCGTGCCGTACCAGCCGAGCGCCGACGGCGGCCATCACGACGGACGCGCCCGCCAGGCCGATCTCCTGGCCGTGACCGCCCGTATTGATCTTGTGGATCTTGTGGGTGGTACCGCGCCCGGCCTTGGTGCGCCGGCGCGACGCAGGCTCTCGTCCGGTTGCCGTGTCCTGCCCGCTCGGGCGGGACCGGGCCGTCGAGGCGGGTTCGCTCATGCCCGCGGGTCCAGGTTCCCCTGGCCCGGCGATCTCCCCGGTTCCGTGGGCGCCAGCCCTTGCACCTGCGGTAGCGGAACGAACCGGTCGAGATGTGGCACCGCTGGTCTCGCCGGTATGAAGCGTCCGCTCCGGCGATGCCGACGAGTACAGCCCCTCCCCGGCATAGGCGTATGAGCTGCGTTCTGACCGTGAGCTGTGCTCTGGCTGGTCGGCCGGGTAACCGACGTGGCCGACGTGGCCGACGTCGCCGGCGGGTCCTGCCGGGTAGGGCTCGAAGTCCGGCGCTCCCGTCGTAGTCGCGGTCGTCCAACCATCGCTCGCGGCCCGACGTCGCTCGGGCTTGTCGGCGCCCTGATGGCGCCGGAAGAAACGGCCGCGGTGCTTTGCCTCGTCGGCTTCCCGATGGCGCCGGGCCTCTCGGGGCTCCCGCTTGCCGCGGCTGTCGGCGTCGGCGAGTCGGGCGCCCGCCGCGCCCGCCTCCCCGTTGCCGGTGTGGCCTTCGCCGAGGTGGCCGCTGCCGCGCAAGGTCAGCCGTTGGCGGATCCCGCCGGCACCGACGCCCGCTCTCGCCCGCATGGATGCGGCCGCGTCCCGCGCGTCGTGGACCTTGCGGCCGGCGACCCGGCCTGGGCTGTACCGGTCGGTCAGCTCGTCGATCTCGGCGCTGATCCGGTCCCGAGTCTCTTCGATCTCAGACCTTATTTCCTCAGGCCGCTCGCCCACCGCACGTCCTCCTTCAGCGTCTCAACGGTCTGAGTCGGCGCGGGATGCACCTTCTTGACCGTTCGCTTGGCAACGAGACCGAGCACGGCCGCCGAGAGCACCAGGATGGCGGCGACGATCAGCGCCGCCCAACCGAGCGCCATCACCTCCGACAGGCCGAACATCGCCGCCAGCAGCAGGAACAGCACCGCGAAGACGGCGGCTCCGCCTGCTCCGGCGAACATTCCGGCGCCTTTGCCCGCTCGGTTCGCCGACTGACGGACTTCCGCCTTGGCGAGTTCCACTTCCTTACGGATTAGCGTCGACATGTCGGCCGCGACGCCGGAGACAAGCTGTCCAGCCGATGGACGAGATCTCTTGCCCCCGGTTATCTGTCCGTCCGCCGCCGCTTCGGCCTCCGTCGGGATAGCAGCCGTCCGTACAGCGACCCTCGGCGCAGCCGCCGTTGAACGGGTCATCGCGGGTGAGGCAGYCGTCGCCGTGGCCGGGGTGGTCGTCGCGGCCGGAGTAACCGTCGCGACCCCGGAGCTTCTGGCCGACGCCCGGATGCTCTCCGGCATCTGGCCGACCGGCGTGATGATCGGCTCGCCGGCTGGCGGGCCGCCGGCACTGGCTCCGGTCACCGCGGACGCCTGGGAAACGGACCGGGCGGATACGTCGGACACTTCTGGATATGTGTCGGGGAACGGCGCACGGTAGGTGGTCCCGCCCCGGTGCGCGTCGCCCGCCAGATCCGAGTCCATTGGGTAGGGCTTGTCGACGAACCCCGTTCGATCCGTGGCGCGGTGGCGCGTCGTGGCCGCGTGCCCGGAGAGGTCCATCGGACTGCGTCCTCGCGTTCGTCGCGACGAGCCGGCAGGGTCGAATTCCCCGGTCGACGCGGACCTGCCTATCTTTTCCGACGCATCCGTTCCTTCCGATACGCCCATTCTTTCCGATGCGCCCGTTCTCTCCGACGCGTCGGTCCCGATCCCCAGATCCTCGCTGTACGGGCGCTCCTCGAGATCTGGAGGCACCGTCCCAGTCGACTTCGACCGTTGCGACCTCGTCATGCTGCCTCCCTGCGTCTGAATAGCTCGAGGGGACGGGCGCGTGGTCGATGCCCGGCAGACGAGGAGTTAAGCCTCCTTCGAGTCGCGCCTTCCCCGTGACGCGGGAACCCCGGTCTGGGTCGGCGGCGGCGGGACGGTGGCGGGGAGCCGGTGCGCTCGGCGCAGGTCGTCGGCCTGGCGGTCGTGTCCGAGCCGCCGCTCCTCACGCAGAAGCGAGGCCTCGGCYGTGTCCGTGTCCATCGACGTGGCCAACCGCAGTTCCTCCCGAGCGAGCGCATACTCCTCGTAACGGGCGGCCATGTGCTCGGCCACCTCGTCAGCCCGGCCGCGACGGGCCTTCGCATTGCGGTTCAGCTGGAAGGCGTCGACGAACTCGTTGGTCTCGCCTTCCCAGAGAGCGGCGCGTTCCGCCCGGGAATACGAAGTCCGGTCGAGGCTGCGCTTGAACAACAGCGGGGCAAGGTCAATGCCGAGAATCAGCAGACTGAGCAGCACACGCCAGGCTTTGACCGAATTGTCGTCGGCCGTCAGCCGCCAGAAGCCCTTCTCCCGCATGAGCAGGTCGTTCGAGCCTCGGATCTGCGCCCACTGGGTGTCGGCGTACTGGGCACGGCGCTGGTCGCGGCTCGTCCGAAAGGAGTCCAGCCTGGCCTGGGCGGCGTCACGCTCCGCACGAAGCTTCGGCACCTGGGCCGTCGCTGCCTGGAGCTCGCCAAGCTTCACCTGATAGACCGGCCCACGCCCACCGAGGCACCCGTCGCCACCGGTGAGCTGGCAGTTCACCTCGCCGGTCTTGGTCGTCACCAGGTTCTCCGCCGCGGTCAGCTGCGCGCGCCGGTCGGCCAGATCCGTGGCGAGTCTCGCCTCGGTCGTGTGCTGGCTCCCGTCCCAGGCGGCGAGCACTCCGGACAGCTCCTCCTGACGCAGCTCGGCCACCCGAGGCTGGATCGACGAGTCGAAGAACCGCAGCAACAACGACTCACCGACCAGGATCGCGCCGCAGACCGCGATGAATATGCGTATGGCCCCGGTCGGCAGCCAACGGCGCGGCCGGATTTCCTCCTTCTTCCCCTTTCCCTTGACCCGCAGCGGCCGGACGGTGAGCAGCACCGAACGGTCGATGAAGAAGATGAACGCCGCGTAGAACAGCCCGTACGGCAGCGCCGCCAGCGTCGAGGTGCCAAACCCGAACGCGGCGACGGAGGCGCCCGCGTAGGCGGCCAGCGCCGCGGTCAGCAGCATCAACGCGCCGGCGCTGGTGAACCGGGACCGGTCTCGCTCAGCGACCGCCCGGTGGTCGGCACCGGTACAGCCGATCAGCAGGTTCGCGGCCACCCGCCGGGCGCTCGCCCGCGGGCGCCGCGGCACACCCCGGCCAAGGGCCGGACCGGCCGCTGGACCAGCGGCTGGACCAGCCGCCGCATCGGCCGCCACATCAGCCGCCGCATCGAGCGCTTCATGGCGCTCGTCAGTCTCGTAACGGTCGGTTGCGAAGGAATCAGCTTCGTCGTAGTAATTCCCGTAAGGCCTGGTATCACCGCCAGATCCACCCGGCTCATACGTCTCATACGTCTCATACGTCCCACGCGCATCGTCACCATCGTCCGGGTACGCCTGATCCGCGTGGTCCTGATCTGCCTGGGCGGGGTTGGCCTCGCCGTCGCGGCCCGACGGTAGGCGCGAACCGGAGGAGCCATCGACGAGCTCACCACCGCGCAGCCGTTCGCCGCCGGAGTCCATGCCGGCACCATAGCCGCCACCATCACTCTCCGCATTCAATCATTGACACTGTGGTAGCGGTTGGGGCCGGGGGTGCCTGCCGGCCGCGCGGCGCCCCGAGCGGCTCGTTAACGTCTGCGAGAGGAGCGGGGTCCGCCGCGGTGCGCACCCACGGCCAGCGGCATCGGGACCCCGCGCCATCCAGCGCCGGGCTGAACGGAGGACGGGTCGATGGGGCAGATCAACGTCGTGGCGGAGCGTTCTCTCGACGCCGCGCCCGACCGGRTGCTCGAGCTGGTGTCCGACTACGAGGGGACACGCCCCCAGCTGTGGCCGGCGAACATCACCGATTATCAGGTGCTTGCCGGCGGCAAGGGACCGGGCACCCGGATCTCGTACCGGCTGCACGCGACCAAGAAGCGGATCCGCGACGTCACCGCCGAGGTGACGGCGCCGGACGAGCAGACGTTGGTCGAGTCTGATCAGAATTCCACCCTGCGGACGGTCTGGCGGGTACTCCCTCAGGGCACCGGCAGCACCGTTACCGTGACGACGACCTGGACGGGCGCGGGCGGCGTCGGCGGGTTCTTCGAGCGGATCTTCGCGCCGATCGGCGTACGCAAGCTGTGGACCGCCGTCCTGGACAACCTCACCTCCCGCGTCTGACGCCCGGCCTACCAGACTCGGGCGAGGACGTTGGTGACGTAGCCGGTCATCCGGTCAAGCTTGGGCTTGTCATCGGGGTTGCTCGCCGACAGCTTGCCCTGGGCCCAGTCAGCCGCCCAGGTCGGCACATTGTGCGCGGCGATCACGTAGATCCAGTTCTTGACCCACCGGTCCGAGTCGATTCGGTCGCGCATCGCGTGCGCCGTGGAGTCGAGCGCCCAGTAGGGGTCCAGCGCGTTGTCCTTGGTGATGCCGGGCAGAGTGGTGTTCCACTGGCACAGGCCGAAGTCGGAGTTCGTGTAGTAGCCGATAGCGCCCGGGTCCCAGTTGCTCTCGATCGTCGTGATCCCGCGCAGCAACCCGCGAGGAACGGTGTACTTCAGCGCGTAGCGGTCCGCGATCGGCATGAACAGGGCGTACGACGTCTCCTTGTGGACCAGCCCGAGCGGGCTGCGCTCGCTGGCCGGGAGGTACATGTCCCGGTTGATGGTGGGCTGCTTCTGCTGCTGAAAAGCGATCAGCGCGTTACGGGTCGTCTGGGTGAACTTCCCGTCGGTGGGGATCGCCGTCTTGGTCGCCTGGTGCCAGTTCAACGCGCGCTGGATCGCCTTCACGCCCGCCTGGACCGCAGCGATGTCATCGGCGGTGCTGCCTTCTGGAGCCCGCTCGCCGGCGCCGATCCCGTAGTAGGACCCAAACCCGTCGCCCGCGGCGTTGATCGTTCCGCCCCGACCGTCTGATGGCCAGCCTCCCCGACCGACACGCACTTTCTCAGGTGTCGTCACGCTCGCCCCTAGTCTCTAATCCCTGGTCCCTCGTCCGCACCACCCGGCCAGTAGCCAGGGTTCCGCGGCAAGGTTAGGGGTGGTCCGGACCCTTCGTGCCCGAATCGCACGAACCAGCCAGACAACCGCGGCCGTCGATCATCGATCGACGGCCGCTGGGGCTCGACAGATAGGTTCGGTCCCTGTCGGAGCGGCTTCGCCGCTCCGACAGGGACCGCTGGGAACCATGGTCACTGCCTCTAGTGACCGATGGCGTCTGAACCGGCCTGGCCGCGGCGCTCGGCTGACTCAGGCGCTGGGCCGACTCAGGCGCTGGGCCGACTCAGCTGCCCCGCCCGGCCCTCGACCGTCAGTCCTGGTGCCGACCACCGATACCGTGCCGGGCGAGGGTCCGGCCGATCTTCCCGCCGAATCCCTCGTGCGGCGCCTCATGACGACCACTCGCGGCGTCGCCGGCCTGAGCGGTGTCGCTCGKGTAGACCTCGTGCCCGGTGGTCGCCGAGTCCGCGCCCCGCTTCCCGCCTTCGACCCGCTCCGTCCGGACGTTCTCGGCCCGGTCGGACGAAGTGGTGCGGGTGGCTTCGCTCGGGTACACGTCCCGATCGGCGGTCTGGTCCGCCCGCTCGGCTCGCCGGCTACGGTCGAAACGCCCGGTCGAGGCCGAGGTCGAAGCCKGGGCCGCGCTGACCCGCTCGTCGCGGTCGGCACGCCCCGCCCCCACCGGCTCCGGCTCGGCCTGCCGCGCCCGGCGGCCGCCGAAGAGGCCGCCATGACCCTCACGCGCCAGCGCCTTGCGGTGCGCACGCATCTGGGCGTGCTCGATGTCGCGAAGGCTGCGGACGCTGAGCCGGCCCTGCGCGGTCGACGCCAGGTAGAGGATCACGGCGCCAAGCCCGTAGAAGAACATCAGCCAGGTCGTCGCCTGCCGCGCGGTGCTGCCCATCGGGGTGCCCAGGTCACCCAGGTGCCACGGCGTGGCCAGGGTCGGGCCGATGATGAACCAGGCGCCGGCCGCGATCGCCAGCCATGCGCCCAGCATCGTCGTTCCGCGGTTCGCGCTCGCCGTCAGCATCAGTCCACCGACGAAGGCGGCGATGCCTGGCAGAACCTCAAGCCAGAACCGCGCCGCGGTCCAGTCCCAGGTCTGCGTCCCGCCGAACCCGAAGTCGAAGGCGGGGCCAATGAAGGGTACGAGGGCGCCCCACGCGCCGAGGACCATCAGCAGCAGACCTGCGACGGCGCCGCGGCTTCGTGGGATCCGCCAGCTACCTCTGGCACGGTTGAATCCGGTATCTCCGGTGAGGCTCATCGGTCGGCTCCCTCCACAGCAGTTCAGCCGGTCGGTGCCCAAAATCCCGACTACTAACCGGATCCGCCCGAACAGATGACCCAACATGCACTCAGAGTGCCAAGATTGCTACAGAAGGTGCCTGGTGTCGCGTCTCCTGCGCGCAGCCCTGATCGGGAAGGCCCGCCCGACAGCGCCGGCGACCACATCAGCGCCCCAGAGCACCGCATCCTCGCGTGCCCGTCGACCACTCGGCGTGAACGGGGCGGACCAGCCAGCACGCCCGAGCGCACCCCAGCCCGACAGAGGCCGACGGCGATGGGGGGCGCTCCGGCCGCCCGGTCGCTCAGCCTCCGCGAAGGCTGAGCGCAGCCTGAGCGCACACGAAGCCACCAGCACCCCGGCCTGCCCGGGTACGATCAGCCGACGGGCCGTTAGCTCAATTGGCAGAGCAGCCGGCTTTTAACCGGCGAGTTCAGGGTTCGAGTCCCTGACGGCCCACCCTCGCCCAGGTCTGTGACCTGCATGTTCGTGCCGCTCTCGACGCCCTCCGATGGAGTCGAAGGGCTGGGCATGCCGCGCCCGAGCGGGCTGTAGGGCACGACGCCGATCCCCAGCTCGCGGCAGGCAGGGAAGACGTCCTGCTCCGCCACGGGCCCGCGCCGCCCTACCGGTCGCCATCTGTTCGGGCGTCCTGCTCAGCCGGCTGCTGCTGGGCCAGACGGCGTCCAACAGCCCCGACGCGAAGGACCTCACATCCCATAGCTGCATGCCGCCCTCGATGCCGTGGCGATGGCACCGAATTCCGCACCAGAACCGACGCCAGCGAAGGACCCGGCCGAGGCCGACCTGACCCGCGCCGCTCCGTCGACGCGCTGTCCGTCAGCCAGCCCGACCCTGTCTGACATGAACCCGACGCCTTCCGTGTCCGCGTCGGGGCCACGGTGCCCACCACAACCGGCGAGGATGGCCGTTGACGCCCCGCGTCGACTGCCCGGCACCGGAAGGAGCACCGCCTTGGCCCGCTACGTGTGTCCCGACTGCAAGACCAAATCCCAAAAGGTGCCAACCCGGGCTGAGGCCGCCGCGTTGTTGGAGACCCATCGCCGCTACTTCTGTACGGCACGGCCGGTCGCCCGCGGCTGGCGGAGAGTTATCAGCCGCTGACTGGGTGCCCTCGGGAGCGGCCGTTCGGCGCGGCGCGGCATCACTTGGTGGGAGGCCCTTCTACCGTCCCCCACCGCCCCACCGCCCCACCGCCCCACCGACCCACCGGCGCGGCCGCCTCGATGATCCGCGAGGTGGGTTCTCGGCTGTCAGAGGGTGAGCGCGCGGATGGTGAGGTCGGTGGGCCTGATCGGTGACGCGTCGGAATAGGCGCGGATGTGCCGGGCCAGGGCTGGAGTCGGCCAGCGGGTCGTCTCCGGCCAGTCCGGGGACTCCGACCAGGAGACGCCGTCGAGTCGTGCCCCGGTCAGGTCGGCGCCGGTGAGGTCCGCGCCGACGAGATCGGCCCGGTGGAGGTCCGCGCGGGTGAGGATCGCGCCGACGAGGCGGGCCTCGCTCAGATGGGCACCGGTCAGGACGGCGTCGTCGAGCCGAGCGCCGGTCAGGTTGGCGTTGGCGAGGTCCGCGCCGTCGAGGTTGGCCCGGGACAGGCGGGTCCCGGCGAGGTCGGTCGCGGTGAGCTTCGTCTTGGCGAGTACCGCGCCAGTGAGGTCGGCGCCGGTGAGGCGGGCCGCCACGAAGGTGGCGAACGTCAGGTCCCGGCCGGCGAGGCGTGCGCCGACGAGTTGGGCCCCGGGGTAGTGGGCGATGGTCCAGTCGATGATCTTCTCGACGCGTTGCGGTACCAGTTCCGTGGGCTCGTCGCTGGCGGGCGGCGGCGCCCAGCCGGCGCGGCATTCCGGGTAGAAAGCGGGCAGCGGACCGCCTGGGGCTGGCCGCGGCCCGCGGGCGATCTCGTCGTCGCCACGGTGGACGACCTCGGGCGCGGGCGGCGCCGGCCAGATGCTCACCGCGTGTTCCTCCAGCGGCGGGTCGGCGTCGAAGCAGGCAGTACCGGCGGCCCGCGCGGCGTCGCGTCCTCTCGCCCGCACGCGGACCCGGTACCAGCCAGGCCCGCCGGGCGTCAGGTTCCACAGCTCGGGCGGCCCGCCGCTGTCCAGGTCGCCGAGCCAGGTCCGGCCCGCGTTGCTGTGATGACTGATGTCCACGACCATGGGCCAGCCATCGAAGGCAGCGGGGGGCTCGTCGTCGCGGACGTCGACGGTGATCCGGATCCATCCGGTGTGGGTCCCGCAGACCACAGCCAGGTGCCCACCACCCGCCCCGACGAGCGAGTTCCCCTGATGGGCCTGGCTCAGGCCCACACCCTCGGGGATCACGTTGTAATCGCACAGGTAGTACTGGCTGTAGCCGACACGGAAGTCATCGGTCGCCCACCTCACCGACTGATCATCGCAGCCGCGATCGAAGGCGGTTCCATTAGCGTCTGGGTTTGGGCGTGGTGTGGGCGTGAACGCCCCGTCACTAGCCGGTGGGAGTCTCGGCTTGGTCAGCCGGACCGGCGGCGAGTGCGGCTTTGGCGACGGGGGCGAACAGCCGGAGCGTGTCGGCGAAGTAGCGGTTGGGGAATACCCCGAACAGGCGCAGGGCGGCGCGGTGATTGATCGCGAGCACCGCCGCGGACACGGCGAGCAGGGCCCACCACGCGGCGGCGATCAGGGCGCGCGTCGGCCCGGGCAGGCCGGCGAGGTCCAGGCGCAGACGGCGGACGTGGAAGGGAACGTGCTCCTGCTCGTCGGTGAGGATGCGCGCCGCGACCTCGCGGGTCAGCTGGTCGCCGGCGCCGTCACGGACCATCTGGAAGTAGCGCAGCACGCACACCTCGGCGACGGTCAGGACCAGCACCTCGCGCGGCAGGCGGGCCCGCCAGCGCAGCGAGCGGAAAATGGTGTCGCTCCAATGCGCCGCGATCGTCGGCCGCCCAGCGGCGATGAGCAGCCGGGCGAGCAGCCGCGAGTGGTCCTGCTCCTCGGCGATGAACAGCCGCGTGGCTTCGAGGTAGCCGGGGTGGCCCGCCCGCGCGGCCGCCCGCATCATCCCCGCGCCGTCACTGGCCTCGCCGACCTGGATTCTGGCGAGGCTGATGGCCAGYGCCCTGGGAATCTCGGCGCCCGCTCTCCAGTCCGGGTCGGGCCGAAACCTGTTCGCCTCGAATCTATGTCGCCATGAGTCAAAGGCTTCTGACGCATCCTCGGGCACGAGCCATGGTTGCACAGCGTTGGAAAAGACACCCAGATTGTCATTTTTCGCGACGGTTGACCAACGCGGCCGGGCCAGGCCCACGCCCGCACCGGAACCCAGACCCGAGCGGGCGTGCAAGCTTTCGCGACCAGGATCGCGGCCGGAGAGAACCCCGGCGTGCTGGTTGGGAGCTGGTCAGAAGTTGGTCGCGAGCCAGGTGGTGGAGATGGCATCGACGGTCGGTCCGGACTCGAGGAGTGAGTGGCCAAGGCCGTCGATCGTGGTCAGCCGACCAGCGCGATCGGGCCCGGCGCGATGTCGAAGCGGGTGCGCAGCTCGTCGAGGACCGCCGGGAACTCGGCCGTCGCCTGGCGGACGAGCGGATCGACGTAGCGCAGCAGCGGATCGGCCTGCGCCGCCTCGAACGCGCCCTCGACGGGCCGGCGGCCGACGAACGGCATGCCGAGGTGGATTCGCCAGGCCGGGACCCCGGTCAGGGGCAGCAGTGCGGCGAACCCCTCGTCGGAGCGTGGCGGATCCATCATGTGCCAGGTGACCACCAGCGGCACCGAAGCCTCGCGGCCGGCCGACGGCGGTAGCGCGGTGAACGGCACGTCGGCCGCCCAGCCGACGATCGGCTCGATTCCGTCGTCAGTCATAGCGGCCCCTTCAGCCGGCTCTCTGAACCTATGGCTCCCTGAACCTAGCGAGGGGCATACACAGTCGCGCGCTCAGCGGCGGGGGCTGGGGTCAGACGGCGGCGTGCTGTTGCCGGTAGAGCTCAGCCCATTCCGCCCGGGGGCGGATCGTGATGTCGACGTCCGCGGCGAGGGCGCGTAGTGCGCCGACCGTGGCCCGCTCCTTCGGCAGCGTGGCGAAGGGGTCCCAGTTGTAGAAGCGCGCCGCGTTCTGCCAGGTCATCTTGTTGATCTCGTCGTCGGTGCAGCCGGCGGTGGTGAACTCCTTCTCCAGCCATTCGGGCGCGTCCGGCCAGATGGCGTCGGAGTGCGGGTAGTCGCATTCCCAGGCGATGATGTCCATGCCGACCTCGTGGCGGGCGGCGACCGCGTGCGGGTCGGTGACGAAGCACGCGAGGGACTGCTCCAGGAAGACCTGGCTGGGCAGTTTGCCGCCGAAGTCGCGGCGCAGCCACTTCTGGTTCGTGTAGTGGCGGTCGCACCGGTCGAGGTAGAACGGCACCCAGCCGATGCCGCCCTCGGCGTAGGAGAACCTCAGGTCGGGGTAGTTGCGATAGGCCGGTCCCCAGAGCAGGTCCTGGGCGGCGAGCGCGGAGATCTGGCAGGCGAGGATCATGGTGTGGTCGCGCGGTGCGCCGGGCGCCAACGTGAGTGAGCGCAGGCCCATGCCGATGTGCAGGACCATGGCCAGGCCGGTCTCGGCCATGGCCGTCCAGATCGGCCTCCAGTAGTCCTCGTCGTGGTAGCTCGGGAGGTTGTCGATGTGCGGCATCTCGGGCATGGCGATGCCGCGGGCGCCCTTCGCGGCGACCCGGCGGACCTCCTTGGCGGCCGCGGCCGGGTCGTAGATCGGGGCGATCGCGAGCGGGATGAACCGGCCGGGGTAGGTGGCGCACCACTCGTCGATGTGCCAGTCGTTGTAGGCCTGGATCACGGCGGTGGTCGTCTCGTCGCGGAACTGGCTGAGGTGGCCTCCGCTGAAGCCGGCGAACGTCGGGAAGCACATCGAGGCCAGTACGCCGTTGCGGTCCATGTCGCGCACGCGGGCGTGGATGTCGTAAGCGCCCGGCCGCATCTCGGCGAACCCCGACGGCTCGCTGTTCCACTCCAGCGGCGGCCACCCGACCACCGCGTTCAGCCCGACGAGCCCGGCCGGCTTGCCCCGGTAGATCCACTGGTTGGCGGTGCCCTGGGTGACGACCCGCGGCGCCGCGTCGGCCCACTTCTTCGGCAGGTAGCGCTCGAACATGTCCGGTGGCTCGATCACGTGGTC
This sequence comes from Pseudofrankia sp. EUN1h, assembly GCF_001854645.1. NCBI lineage: Bacteria > Bacillati > Actinomycetota > Actinomycetes > Frankiales > Frankiaceae > Pseudofrankia > Pseudofrankia sp. EUN1h. Next base: position 122,872 of record NZ_MBLN01000056.1, read on the forward strand.
GTCCACGCTGACCAGGATCATCTCGTCCTTGTCCACGACGCCCTCCTCCACCAGAATTTTGACTAGGACCAAATCCTAGCTCTGTTGGCGGTGGTCACGGGCGGTTTGCGGACCTTGGGGCGTCCGCGAGACGCGTCAGGGCGCGTGGATGACCGGCACGTCCAGGGCCCGCACCGTCGGGTTGTCCGCGCTCGCGTCCGTGACGACCCCGGCGACCTCCGCCAACGGCAGGACGGTGAACCGGGAGGCCGTGCCGATCTTCTCCGAACTCGCCAGCACGTAGGTGTCGGCGGCCTGGTGCGCCAGGGCGCGCTTCATCGCGGCCTCGTCCGCGTCGCCGGTGGTCAGCCCCGCCTCGGGGTGCACGCCGGTCACGCCCAGCAGGAACAGGTCGGCGTGCAGCCCGCGCGCGGCCTCCACGGCGGCGGCGCCGCACGCGACCATCGAGTGCTTGAACAGCCGACCGCCGATCAGATAGACCTCCACGTCCTGGTGGTCGACCAGCGCGCTCGCCACGGTCGGGCTGTGGGTCACGACGGTGGCCCGCAGGTCGACGGGCAGCGCGCGCGCCACGGCCAACGCGGTCGTGCCGCCGTCGAGGATCGCGGTGCTGCCCGGTTCGATCAGCGCGGCCGCGGCGAGGGCCACCCGCTGCTTGCCGGACACCTCGACGTCCTGGCGGGCGACGTAGTCGGCGATCGCCGGAGAGACGGGCAACGCGCCGCCGTAGACACGTTGGCACAGGCCCGCCGCCGCGAGGTCGCGCAGGTCGCGGCGGATGCTGTCCTCGGACAGGCCGAGCTCGGCGGCGAGGACCTTGGCGACGATCCGGCCGTCAGCGCGCAGGCGCTCGAGGAGAAGGTCGCGACGTTGAGCGGCGAGCATGCACGTTTCTCCTTGTTTTTGCCGACTCTTGCACGATACAGTCGGCGCCATGCTGATTCTTATCGCGGGGCCCTACCGCTCGGGCACCGGCGACGATCCCGATCTGATGGCGCAGAACCTGGCCCGCCTGGAGGAGGCCGCCTGGCCGGTCTTCCGCAGCGGTCACGTCCCGATGATCGGAGAGTGGGTCGCGCTGCCCGTCCTGCGCGGCGCGGGCGGCACCGGCCCGACCGACCCGGTCGCCGAACAGATCATGTATCCCACCGCGGAACGCCTGCTCCAGCATTGCGACGCGGTGCTCCGGCTGCCCGGCACGTCCACCGGCGCCGACCAGGACGTCCAGATCGCCCAGGAGCGGGGCCTGCCGGTCTACCGCCGCGTCGAGGACATCCCCGGCTACCGAGCCGCCTAGACGTAACCAGTGCGGACCCGTCAGCCGCGTGGCAGGTACGGGACCGCCCCGGCGCATGGCGGCGGCGCTCGGGTGTTCAGCTCGAGTCGGCGCCGCACACGAGCGGGAGGAAGATCGTGTCGACGATCTCCTCCAGGGTCTGGTCGGGCACAGCGGTGAGGGTCATGAGGAACTCGTAGCGCAGAAGGTCGAAGGGCAGTGCCTTCAGGCGGCGAGTGAGGTGTTCTGGCTTGATCTCGCCGCGTGCCGCGGCCCGGGTGAACAGGATGTCGATGGAGTTCTCCCGGCCGGCGGCGACGAGTTCACGCAGGTCGGCGGGGCTGGTGCCCGTCTCCTGGTAGTAGCCGGCCAGGTGGACGCTGAGGACCGTGGCGAGCTGAACGCGGGTGGCGTTGATCTCCCGCATGAGGGCGAGGACGTCGCCGCGCAGGCTTCCGGTGTCGGGCATGTCGAGGTGGGCGCGGGTAAGCGCGCGGGTGACCGCTGCCCGGACGAGCTCGTGGCGGTCGGACCAGCGGCGGTAGAGCACGGGGCGGCTGGTACCGGCGCGCTGGACGACGGCGTCCATGGTGAAACTGGCGTAACCGTTCTCCGCCAGCTCGTCCCAGGCCRCCTCCAGCAGCGCCTCCTCCAGCACCGCGCCGCGGCGCCGTTCTGGCATGGTCTCCCTCACTCCACCTTAGAAACACTTGTGTGTCTTGTGTTGGCCCAGCTAGTGTCGGCGCCATTAAGACACAGTCGCGTATCCTAGGTGGCCGCGTGTGAGCACTTCCAGCCAGACCGCCTCCCCGCCCACCTGGACGGATGTGGATGCGGACTGGGTCGATCCCGCCGTGTGGCGGACGGCGTTCACCATCATCGTGGGCACGCTGGCCGTCGTCTTCGACACCACCATCGTCAGCGTCGCGATCAACGACCTCGCCGGCGAGCTTCACGCCTCGCTGTCCACCATCCAGTGGGTCAGCACCGGCTACCTGCTGGCGATGTTCGTCACGATCCCCATCGCCGGCTGGGCCCAGTCGGCGCTCGGCGGCAAGCGGCTGTGGATCCTGGCTCTCGGCGTGTTCTTCGTGGGGTCGATGCTGTGCGCGGCCGCGTGGAACGCGCCCAGCCTGATCGCCTTCCGTGTCCTGCAGGGCATCGGCGGCGGCGTCATGATGCCGCTCATGATCACAATGATCATGCAGGCCGCCGGCGGCCACAACGTCGGCAAGGTGATGGCGACCATCTCGTTGCCCGCCTCGCTCGGCCCCATCCTCGGCCCGGTGCTGGGCGGGATCATCCTGCACCTGGGCGACTGGCGCTGGCTGTTCCTGGTCAACGTCCCCTTCTGCGTCGTCGGCGGCTGGCTCGCGCTGCGAAACCTGCCCGACGACCGCCCGGCGCCCGGCAGCCGCACCCGCCTCGACGTCGTCGGCCTGCTCCTGCTCTCCCCCGGCGCCGCCGCCATCATCTATGGCCTGTCCCAGGTCGAGGGCAGCGCCGGCTTCGCCAGCGTCGAGGTCCTGCTGCCGCTGCTCGCCGGCCTAGCGCTCGTCGGYGGCTTCGTCGCCTGGGCCCTACCTCGCGCCGGGGAGGCCCTGGTCAATCTGCGGTTGTTCCGTCACCGCGCCCTGGCGTCCTCGGCCACCGTCGGCTTCCTGCTCGGCGCCACCCTCTACGGCGCGCTGTTCCTGCTGCCCCTGTACTGGCAGCAGGTCCGCGGCGAGGACGCCCTGGGCGCCGGCCTCCTGCTCATCCCGCAGGGCATCGGCGCGCTGTTCTCCCGCAGGCTGGCTGGCAAGTACACCGACCGCTATGGGCCTCGCTGGGTCGGCCTGGCCGGATTCGCCGCCGTCGCCATCGGCACCGTGCCCTTCGCCTTCGTCACCGCCGACACCARCACGGTGCTGCTGCTGGCGGCGCTGCTCGTGCGCGGCGCCGGAGTCGGCGTCGCCACCATCCCCCTCACCGGCGCCGCCTACGTCGGCCTGGGCCACGCCGAGATCCCGCACGCCAGCATCGTCATCCGCGTCACCCAGCAGCTCGGCGGCTCCATGGGCGTCGCCGTCCTCGCCGTCGTCCTCCAGCACGCCACCGCCGGCGCCCACACCCAGTCCGCCCTCGCCGGCGCCTTTGGCGACGCCTTCTGGTGGTCCGTCGCCTTCACCGCGGCCGCGGTCCCGGTCTGTCTCCTTCTTCCCGGCCGCGCCCAGGCGCCCGCCATCCCCAACCCGGCAGAGGCAGAGGCCGAGCCCGCCGTCCTGGTCTAGACACACAGCCCCACGGCCACGGTCAGCTCCCGGCGTAGGGCCAGCTGCTGGTCCGGTGGACGCCGGCGGACAGGCTGAGCGGGTCACACAACGGCGAACGGGCGGCTCGGCGGCTCGGCGGCTCGGCGGCTCGGCGGCTCGGCGGCTCGGCGGCTCGGCGAGGATGATCGAACGCTGACCGTCTGGCTCAGTCGCGCAGGTCGAGCAGGCGGCACGCGTAGTGGTAGACCCGCTCACGCAGGATCTCCGGGTCGAGTGCCGCGAGCGCGGGCTGGCCGACGGCGGTGATGGCGGCGGCGAGCATCGCGGCGGGAATGCTCCAGTCGTTCTCGCTGTCGTCGTCGACGAGCAGGGCGAACATGCGCCGGGTGAGGCCGCTGAACGGCTCGTGCCTCGCGAGGACCCGCATCATCGCGGGGTCGCCCTGCCAGGCCCGGACCTGGGCACGGTTGCGCACGGAGAAGTCGACCAGCTGATGCAGCAGGGCCCGGCGCGCCTCGACGCGGCCCGGCGCCGCTTCGGCGTCCTCGACGGCCGCTTCGAGGGTGACCAGCTCGTGGTCGGCGGTCGCGATGACGATCTCGTCCTTGGTCTTGAACTGGTGATAGACCGCCGCCTTGGTGACGCCCATCGCGTCGGCGATCATCTGCAGCGAAGTTCCGGCCACGCCGTATTCAGCGAAGAGCCCGAGCGCGGCGGTGATCACGCGCACCTGGGCCGGGGTGTGCCGGATCTCGGCCAGGCGGGTACCCAGGCGGGACTGCGTCGTCAAAGCCACGGACGACATGATAGCCGATCGGCTAGACACTCGACTAGCCGATCGGCTATCCTCGCCGCTCATGCGACGAACAGCCGGCGAGACGATCATCTTCTGGACATTACCCGCGGTGGCGATTATCTGGATCGCCGCATTCTTCCTCTTCCCCGGCTTCCTACCGCCGATGTCTCCGCGAGCCTCGGCCTCGGAGGTGGCGGCCTTCTACCATGACCACACCGCCCGCGTCCGCTACAGCATGATCCTTCTCAATTGGTTCTGCGTGGCACTGATTCCGATGCTGATGCTGATCGTGGAGCGGATGCGCGGTATGGCTCACCGCACCCCGGTCCTGCGCTACTGCATGATCGGCTGCGCGGGGGCCGCCCCCATAACGTTCCTGACCGCGACCGTCTTCTGGCTGTTGGCGGCGTTCCGGCCGGATCGCTCGCCCGACCTGACGATGCTTTTCAACGACCTCGGATGGGTCACCTTCACGTGCGGTGTTCCCTTTCTCGTCGCGCAGAGCATTTTCCTGGCACTCGCGATCTGTCTCGATGAGCAGGACGAGCCGGTGTTCCCGCGGTGGGTCGCGTACTTCAACGTCCTCATCGCGGTCGCGATCGTGCCGGCCGGGTTCGCGGGGCTCGCGCGCAGCGGGGTGATTGCCTGGGACGGGTTCCTGTCATTCTGGGTCAAGAACGTCGCGATCGCGCTCTGGATCGTCGTGATGTCCGCCGTTCTGGGACAGTCGCTGCGGCACGACCGCGCCRCCGCCCCGGCTGCTCCGGCCGCCACATGAAGCGGCCCGCCTGGCGCGGCGACCCGAAGCGCGAGCTCTGGCTCATGTGGTACGCGACCCTCATCTTCTACAACCTGTACACGGTCGTCTTCTTCGTGCTCACCCGCACCCAGCCCCCGGCGCCGCCGTGGTCGGACGACCACCAGGTGACCAACTGGTTCGCGCACCGCCATGAGGGTCTGCTCGTCGGGTTCTCCCTGGTGTTCGTCCTGGGCGGCCTCTCGGCGACGTCCATCGCGCTGATCACGTACTCGATCCGTYGGATGTCCGTCAGCCGCGCCTTCGCGTACTCCTATCTGATCCTGTACGGGGTCAGCGCGGTCCCCGGCTTCCTGTTCATCTGCGTGGCGATGACGGTCGGCGCCATGCGGCCCGACCGGGATCCGGCGATACAGCACTGGCTCTACGACTTCGGATTCCTGTCGTTCTCCGGCACCATGGGCGTCTTCCTCGTCGGCTCGCTGATCTGGATGGCGGCGATCCTCCTCGACAAGAACCGCGTCCTGCCGAGGTGGTTCGGCTACCTGAACCTGTGCAACGCCCTCACCGAGGTCGTCGTCGCGCCGTCCTGGATATTCTCCCGCGGCGCCTTGTCCTGGAACGGCACCATCGCCTGGTGGATCAACGTGGCCGTCTTCGGCATGTACACCGGCGCCTTCATCACCTTGCTGCGCAATATGATCATCCGCGAGGACTTCGGTACCGGGCCATTACCCGACCTCCCACCGAGGAAACGGCGCACGCAGGCCGTCGCGGAGGTGACGTCGTGACGAGCACGCAGGCAGTGGCCGCACCGGAGACGCAGCCATCGGGACGAGTTCCCGGTGAACCGGGCATGTGGTTCTTCGTGCTGTTCGAGTCCCTCGTCTTCACTTCGTACTTCGGGGTCTATCTCTACCACCGCGCGCAGCACGAGGTCGCATTTCTGCAGGCCCAGTCGCACCTCGACCTCTGGCTCGGAGTCCTCGGCACCATTGCCCTGCTGACGAGCTCGTGGTCRGTGGCTCGCTGCGTCCAGACGGCGCGCGCCGGGCGCTACCGGCTCGCGCTGCGGGACGCGGTCCTCACCGCGGGCTTCGGCGTCGCCTTCCTAACCMTGAAGATCGTCGAATGGTTCCATCAGGTCGACCTGGGAAACACGTTCACCAGCGGCGACTTCTTCGAGTACTACTTCTTCCTCACTGCGATCCACTGCGTCCACCTACTGATCGGCTTTGTCGCCCTCGGCGTCATCGTCTATCAGCTCTCAAGCCCGAGACGACGCTCCCAGGAGATCGTCGAGACCTGCGCCACGTACTGGCACACCGTCGACTTTCTCTGGGTTCTGATCTTCGCCCTGCTCTACGTCGCGAGGTGATCCGTGGGAACCGCATTCAACAAAAGACTTTTCGCCGTCTGGCTCGTCCTGTCAGCCATCACGGTGATCTATCTMTGGATCGACCACTCGGCCGACGACCACGGCACACCGACCGCGAGCACCGTCGTCACCGTCAGCGCGATCGCCCTCGCACTGGCCAAGGTCAGGATCATCATGCGGGAGTTCATGGAGGTACGGCACGCGCCTGGGCTGCTCCGCCGCCTCACCGATCTCTGGGTCGTGCTCATGGCCGCCGCCCTGCTCGGCATGTACTTCGTGGGGAAAGCGGCCACCTAGCATCGCGGCAGCGCGTGACGGCAGGCCATATCAGCCGCCGGACCGGTGGGTCACTGTGGTCGGCGTAGACCCGCGACGAGGATCTTGACCAGTCGGCGGGCGTCGTAGCGGGGGTTGGCGCCGGCGCCTATGCAGATACCGCCGACGCCGCGCATGAGCTCGTAGGCGTCCTGGTCGGAGCGGATCTCGCCGGAGTTGGCCGCGGCGTCGAGCAGTTGGGTGCACACGGGCACGAGCCGGTCGAGGAAGTAGGAGTGCAGGGGGTCGAAACAGGGGTCGTCGGACTGCAGCACGGAGGCGAGTCCTTGTTTGGTGACCACGAAGTCGACGAAGAGATCGATCCAGCGCCCGAGCGCTGCGTACGGAGTCGCGCTGGTCGCCAGCAGGGCGGGGCCGGCCTCGGCGAGGGCCTCGACCTGGTGCCGGTAGACGGCGACGATGAGATCCGCCCGCGTCGGGAAGTGGCGGTAGATCGTCGCCGTCCCGACCCCGGCCCTGGCCGCGATGTCACGTATCGGCGCTTCCACCCCCGCCGCGACGAAGATCGCGGCGGCCGCGTCGAGCAGGGTCTCCTTGTTACGTCGTGCGTCCGCCCGTTTGGGTCGGACCGCGGGTCCCATGTCTCGATCGCTGTCGCTCACCGCGCACCTCCCTCCGGTCGCCGCCGAGCTTCCTCCGGTCGCCGCCGAGCTTGCTAAACGGGACAACGTCCCATATCGTCAAGCGGGACGGCGTCCCACTTCTCCATGGTGCCAGATCAGCAACCCGACGACCAGGCAGGCATGGTCACCACGCGGCGCCGCCGATCGACCGGACGGCGGCGCGAACGTGCCGGGCCGCTCTGGGGAGACCGCGCGAGCCGACGCGTCGCACCAATGCCGCGACGCCAGCCGCGAATCAGCCGAAAGGAAGGCCCCTCCATGACCGAATCTGCCCTGGCGACCACCGACATGGCCACCGGTGGATCCACTCCAGTCGTCTCGGTGAAGCCGGTGGTGCTGTCAGCGCCGGGCCGCGGCGCGGACCTGCGTGTGCGGGTCTCCGCGCCCGTGACCGGGCGCGAGCTGCCTGTCGTCGTCTTCTCCCATGGCTTTGGCTCGTCGTTGGACGGCTACGGCCCGCTGGCCGACTTCTGGGCCGCCAACGGTTTCGTGGTCATTCAGCCAACCCATCTCGACTCCAGAACGCTGGATGTTCCTCCCGACGATCCCCGGACGCCACGGATCTGGCGTTTCCGAGTCGAGGACGTGAAACGCGTGCTCGATCATCTGGATCTCCTGGAAGCGGCCGTTCCCGGCCTCGGCGGCCGCGTCGACCGAAGCCGCGTCGCCGCGGCCGGGCACTCCTTCGGCGGCCAGACCGCGGCCAACCTGCTGGGCCTGCGAGTCCTCGACCCGGAGAGCGGGAAGGGCGAGGACCTGTCCGACTCACGGATCAAGGCGGGCGTGCTGTTCGCGACCGCGGGACAGGGCGGAGCCGACCTGACGCCGTTCGCGGTCGAGAACTTCCCGTTCCTGAACCCGAGCTTCACGGACATGATCACGCCCGCCCTCGTGGTCGCGGGAGACCAGGACCACTCGCCGCTGACGCTTCGGGGGCCGGACTGGATGACCGACCCGTACTTCCTCAGCCCCGGCGACAAGAGCCTGCTCACCCTCTTCGGGGCGGAACACTCGCTTGGCGGCATCCCCGGCTACGAGGCCAAGGAGACGACGGACGAGAGCCCCGAACGAGTCGCCCTGATCCAGCGGATCACCTGGGCCTATCTCCGTCATGCCCTCGACATCGAGGAATCCAGCTGGCTGGCGGCGCAGAAGGCCCTGTCGGAGAACGACCATCCACTAGGCCGCCTCGAATCCAAATGAAAACCAGAGAAGCGTGGTCGGTCTCTGATTGACCCGGCGGTCATGGACAGCCTCCGATGGACCTGCTCGGCGTCAGTGGAGGAGCACTCGCAGCAGGATCAGGGCGACGCCGAACACCCCGGCGACGAGCCCGTACGCCAGGGACGCCCAGGTACCGCGTCCGCTGTGCCGGCCGGCGATCTCCCCCCACAGCACCAGCGCGGCCACGCCGGTCCACATCCCGGCGAGCGCCGCCGTCTGGACGGACGCCCCAGCCGCCGCGGCCAGCAGCACCGCGACCAGCGGGAAGAACGACGCCGTCACCAGAGACCATTCATGGACCATCGTCTCGGCCAGGCGATGCAGGCCGGCCCGGCGGCTCACGCTCGGMGGTGAGCCGAGGAAGTCGGCATACACGTGGGCGAGCCAGTACACGAGCACGCTGACCAGCTCGGCGTAGATCAGATCACGCAGCTCCGTCTGGCGCTCGGACTCCACCGCCAGCACCGAGTCGGCGAGAACCGTTCCGTAGATCGAACCGACCGGGTTGCGGGCGAGCGCGAGCATGCCCGCCCGCCAGCCACGGCGGGACACGACCGGATGGTCGAGGCGGTCGTAGACGTCCACGCCCATGAGGTCTACCCGATGGGTACCCGCGCGGCTCGCCGCGCAGGGCCGATCCGCGACCTGGAGCCCGACCGGCGACCTCGGGCCGGGTGTGTCCGAACGTCCGAACCCGGCGGCCGGGAAGGCCGCCGGGTGGGAGACGTGGCCTCCTGTACCGGCTACCGGTACGGAGGGCGGTTCGTCGGGCAACGTCGGCACCGGCCTCAGGCGGTGTGGCCGGCGTGCGACGCCGCCGCGACGTGCGCGACCTCCACCGCGGGGACGCTGTCCGCCGTTTCGGAGACCGACCGGCGCGACGCCGAGACGGCCACGACCACGGGCCAGCCGAACACCAGCAGCGTGAACACCCGCTGGAACAGGCCGTAGTAGGCGTTGCCGATCTCACCGATGAACACCGCCGCGACGGTCAGCAGGCAGTAGATCGCGACGAACCGGGTCGGGACCGCCAGGTGCGCCCGGCCCGAGTCCCGGCGCAGCGCGCGGGCCAACAGGAACAGCGCCACGATCAGCCCGAGGAACAGCGCCATCGAGACGTACTGGTGCACCCAGAAGTGGGTGGACGCCAACGGCGCGTCGTCGTAGTCGATGCAGCTCGACAGCCGCTCCGAGCAGTCCTGCCGGGCCAGGCCCGCAACGGCCATGCCGGCGCCGGTGAGCGTCACCAGCACCGCGGCGGCGCGGCCGGCCTTGCCGCGGCCGACCCGCCGCCAGAGCAGGACCCCGGTGCAGACCAGGCCGACGGCCTGGGCCAGGAATCCGGCGATCATCAGCCAGGCATAGTCGGCATTGGTCGCCGCGAGCGCGCTGACGCCCTCACGGACCGGGTTGTAGCCGGGGTTCAGCAGGCCGACGACGATCGCGTCGACGACGAAGGTCCCGACAGCCAACGCGCCGATCCGGGCGAGCAGCGGCCACCGGTGGGCGTCGGCCGGGGCAGCCGCGCCGCCTCGGCCGGCGGTCGGGGCGGTGGTCCCGTCGGTGGTCCGGGTGGTGGCCCCGTGGGAATGCGACATCGTCTCTTCCTTTCTGGATGATTCCGGAGAACCGTGGTTGCGAAGAACCAGACGGTTCCGGCGAACACCTAGAAAGACTCGCGTTTGGCGGGCTCGAAGCCGACCGTGCGCACACCCGACTTTCCGGCCGGCCGCACGCCCGCCGAGTGGGATGCCAACACGCCGGGCGGCGGGGGTGTGAACACCCCCGCCGCCGGCGACCCGCCGGCGCGACCCGCCGGCGCGACCCGCCGGCGCGACCCGCCGGCGCGACCCGCCGGCGCGGCCCGCGGCTCAGCCGCCCTGATAGGCCGCCAGGTAGAGCAGCACGGCCTTGACCCGGCGGTGCACCTCGAACTCCTCGGCCAGCCCGAGTTTGCTGAAGATGCCGTTGATGTGCTTCTCCACCGCCCGGACGGTCAGCACGAGCGCGGCGGCGATCGCCGTGTTGTCCTTGCCGGTCGCCATCTCGGCGAGCACCTCCCGTTCGCGCGGGGTGAGCCCGGCGAGCGGGGACCGCGAGCTGTGCCCGCGCACCAACGCGTCGACGATCTTCGGGTCCATCACGGAGCCGCCGACGGCGACGTCCCGGATCGCGCCGAGCAGCTGGTCGCGATGCGACATCCGCTCCTTGAGCAGGTAGGCGCGCCCGCGCGACCCCTCGTCGAGCAGCGCCAACGCCAGCTCCGGGTCGTCGTACTGGCTCAGCACCACCACGCCGACCCGTGGGTGCGCGCGGCGCAGCCAGGCCGCCGCCCGGATCCCCTCGTCGGTGCCGGTCGGCGGCATCCGGATGTCGGTCAGCACCACGTCCGGCTGATGCACGTCCACCGCGGCGAGAAGCTCGTCGTAGGACGCGCAGACGGCCACCAGCTCGATCTCCGGCGCCGACCCGAGCAGGCCGCGCAACCCCTCGCGGGCGAGCAGGTTGTCCTCGGCGAGGATCAGCCGCGTCGGCGCCCGGCCACCCGGCACCGCGGCGTCGGCTGTCACCGGACTACTCGTCACCGGACCACCCTCCACCCGATCGCCCGCCGCCAGACCGTGGTCGTCACGCGACCACGGTAGGGAGACCGACGGCGCTGATCCCCCGGGGTGTACGCACCATGCCGATCGTGGTGCCGGTACCGCTGATCACGTCCGTCATGGTAGGTGACAATCCGACGCATGCGGACCAATGCGCACCGGCCATGCTGACGCCTGCCTCGGCGGCCGCCTCGGCGCGCGGCCCGAGCCGCGCCCGGCCGGCTGTGGCCACCGGCCTCGCCGCCATCGTGACCGCGACGGCTGCCGCAGCGGCCGCGGCGGTCGTCCCACATCGCGTCGACCCGGGCGTGAACGAGGGGTTCATCGTCGTCTCGCTGCTGCTCGGGATGGCGCTGGGGCTGGTCGGCGCCCTGCTGGTGGGGGTGCGGCCGGCGAACCGGCTCGGCCCGCTGCTCTACGTCGTCGGCGCCGCGGTGGTGTTCGAGTTCGCGCTGCGTGAGTACGCCTACCGCGGGCTGCGCGTCGACCCCGGCTCGCTACCGCTGGCGGACGTCGCCGGCTGGGCTGGTCTCGCCCTCGATCCGCTGTTCTTCCCAGGGCCGCTGGCCGTCGTGCTGGTGCTGTTCCCGGACGGCCGCCCGATGTCGTGCCGGTGGGGTGCGGCGGCGCTCGGCGGGCTCGCCGCCGGCGGTGCCGGGGTCGCGCTGTGCCTGCTGCGCCCTGGGCCGCTGGCTGACGAGTCCTTCGGTTACGAGATCCCGTGGCGCGGCGCGCTGCCGGCCGGCGCCGGCGACCCGGTGCGGGCTGCGCTCGGGGCGCTCACCCAGGTATGCCTGCTGCTGCTGACCGCGGCGGTGGTCGGGCTGCTCGTCCGGCACGCCCGGGCCGGTCGGGACGACCGCGCCCGGCTGCGCCCACTGGCCATCGCCGCCACCCTCGCCGCCGTCTGCCTCGTCGCGCAGCTCGTCCCGGGGATGCGCGTCGTCGGGACGTTCGGGCTGGTCGCGGCGGTGGCGGTCGGGTTCCCGCTGGCGCTGGCCGTCGGGGTGCTGCGCTACCGGCTGTGGGACCTCGACCGGGTCCTGGTCGCGGCGATCGTCTACGGCGCGCTGACCGTCGTCATCACCACGCTGTACGTCGGGGTGGTGGTCGGGTTCGCGGCGGCCGCCGGGTCGGGGACGGACGATCTTCCCCTGCCGTCGCTGGTGGTCGCGACCGTGCTCGTCGCCGTGGTGTTCGCGCCGGCGAAGGACTGGGTCGGCCGGGCGGCGCAGCGGCTGGTCTACGGCGTGCGCGCCACCCCGTACGAGGCGCTGGCGGCACTGCCCCGCCAGCTCGCCGAGGCCCCGGCGGTCGACGACGTGCTGCCTCGCACCGCCCGGGCGCTCACCCTGGGCCTGGGAGTGCCGTCCGCGCGGGCTCGCGCCTTCGTCACCGACCACGCCGACCAGGCCGACCAGGCCGGGACGGGCGGGACTGACTGGGCGGACGCGAAGGACGATGGCGGGCGTGAGGCGGCGGCGACGCGGACCGCGTGGTTCCCGGAGCGGCCAGGCGGCGGGGCGCCACCTGGGCCGGGGGCACCCGACGGCTCGGATTCGGCGGACGGCCCGGAGCCCGACCTCGTCGTGATCCCGGTCCGCCACCTCGGCACCGTCGTCGGGGACGTCGCCGTCCAGTCCTGGCCGGACCGCCCGCTTGGGCGGGCCAACCGGCGGCTGCTCGCCGACCTCGCGGCCCAGGCCGGCCCGGCGCTGCGGGCCGTCGCTCTCACAGCCGAGCTGCGCGCCCGCCTCGACCAGATCACCGCGCAGTCCGCCGAGCTACGGGCCAGCCGGGCGCGGCTAGCGGCGGCGCAGGCCGACGAGCGGCGCAGGCTCGAGCGCGACATCCACGACGGCGCCCAGCAGCAGCTCGTCGCGATGACCGTGACGATCCGTCAGGCCGAGGAGCAGCTCGCCGCGCTGGCTGGCACGACGGGTGACGCCAGCGCGGACGAGGCCGGCGGGGGCGGCACCGCCACGGAGCTTGCCCGGGCGGCGCTACGGCGCTGCCAGGACGACGTCGACCGCTGCATCGACGACCTGCGCGAACTCGCCCGCGGCATCTACCCGCCGGTACTCGCGGCTCGTGGCCTGCCGACGGCACTGCGCGCCCGAGCCCGCCGGGCTCCGCTGGACGTCCGGGTGGAAAGCGCGCCGGAGCTCGACGGGCGGCGGTTCGCCACGCCGGTCGAAATCGCCGCGTACTTCGCCTGCCTGGAGGCGCTACAGAACGCCGCCAAACACGCCAGAGGCGCGAGCGTGTTCGTCCGGCTCGCCCTCGACGGCGACAGCCTGTGTTTCACGGTCACCGACGACGGGCCTGGATTCGACCCGGCCGATGCCCGCTCCCGGGCCGGCACCGGCCTGCTCGGCATGGCCGACCGGGTGGGCGCCGCCGGCGGCACGCTCACCGTCGAGACGGCGCCCGGCCGAGGCACCACCGTGCGCGGCCGGCTTCCGGCGCAGCCGGCGGAGGCTGTGCAGCCGGCGGAGGCGGCCGCCTAGTACAGGCTCCCGCGGGACGGCTCAGGGGACGGGGAACTCGGTGACCGGCACGGCTTCGGTCCGGCTCGCGACGTACCGAGGCACCAGCGCGAGCGCGGCCTGGGCGTCCACCGCCTCGACCGTCCAGAACATCTGGTGCTCGTCGCGGCCCAGGCCGCAGGAGGCGAGCGCGTGGCCGTGCCGCAGAGGGCTGTCGAAACCGTGCCAGGACGCGAACGCGAACCGGCATTCGGCCGGACCGTGCCGGTGGCACAGGACGAACATCGCCATGTCTAGCAGCGTCACCCGGCGACGGCACACCTATATATCGGGGAGATCCCCAAAACCGGCCGACGATGTCACCCAAGCGACCCGCACGCAGGGCAGCCGATGTCACTCAAACGACCCGGCGCGCGGGACGGCCGAACGCTCCTCCACAATCCCGCCAAAGGCGATCGAACTCCCGCGTGGTCCTGCTGACCCGGACACACGCGGCGGTACGCCACGGGGGAGGGACAGTGAGGTATAGGGCCTCCCTGGTGGGACGGGATCGGGAGATGGCGACGATCCGCGCGGCCATCGGTCGACTGACCGTTGGCAGGTCAGCGACGGTGGCGCCGGGCGCGCGGGCGAGGAACGGATCGGCGGTCGCGGCCCACCGGCCGCGAGCCGGCTGGCTGGAAATCAGTGGCGAGGCCGGAATCGGCAAGAGCCGGCTGATCGACGAGCTCACCTCACTGGCGGACCAACGCGGGCATTTGGTGCTCCGAGGCCACGGCAGCGAACTGGAACGCGACATCCCGTTCAATGCCATCGTCGACGCGCTGGACGACTACCTCGGCGCGGTTGATCCGGACCGGCTGTGCACGCTCGGCGCCGACCGACTCGACGAGCTGGCTTCGGTCTTCCCGGCGCTCCGTCCGCTCGGCCGGGCCAGGACCGACACTTCCGAGCTGGACCGCTGGCAGACCTACCGCGCCGTACGGCGACTGCTGGAGCTGCTCGCGGCCGAGCACCCGCTCGTGCTGGCGCTCGATGACCTGCACTGGGCCGACACGGCGTCGGCCGAGCTAGTCGCGCACCTCCTGCGCCGTCCGCCGGCGGCGGCGGTGCTGCTCGTGCTCTCCTATCGGCCGCGCCAGGCCCCGGCCACGCTGCTCGCCGCGCTCGAGGCGGCGTCCGGCATCTCGCCTGAGCAGGCCGCCGACGCCGTCGCCGGAGCCGACGCCGCCACAGGTGCCTCGGGGGGCTCTGGGGCCACCGGCACCCGGATCCGCCTCGGCGCGCTCTCCCGCACCGACGCCGACCTGCTGTTGAGCCTGGTTCGGGATCCAGTCGCCAAGGATCGCTGGTATCGCCAGAGCGGCGGAAACCCCTTCTACCTGGAACAGCTCGCTCGTTCCCGTTCGCTCCCACCGTCAACCACCGCGGCGAACGGCGCGGCCGTGGCCGTGGCCACGGGAGTGACGGACGACGCCCTCGACGACCTCGAAGACAAGGTCCCACCCGCGGTGGCCGCCGCCGTAGGGGCGGAGATCGCCGCGTTACCCTTCCCGGTCCGCCTGTTCGCCCAGGGCGCCGCCGTAGCCGGCGACACGTTCGACCCCGATCTGGCCGCGGCCGCCGCCGGCGCCCCCTCGACGTCGACGGGCGGCGCCGCGAGCACGCCGACGGGAGCGCCGACGCCCACGGCCCAGCCGACCGGCCCCCTCGTCACGGTCAAGATCAGCGTCGACATCGACGAGATCGCCGTCTCGCCGCTGGACGCCGTCGACGTCCTTATCAGGGCCGATGTCATTCGGCCGACGGAGCTGCCCGGCCGGTTCGCCTTCCGGCACCCCATCGTGCGCCACGCGGTGTACGTCTCGGCCGGCCCGGGCTGGCGGCTGGGCGCGCATGCCCGCGCAGCCGCGGCGCTCGCCGCGCGCGGGGCGCCCGCCACCGCGAGGGCGCACCACGTCGAGCGGTCGGCGGTGCCCGGCGACGAGGAGGCGGTGGCGCTGCTCGCCGCCGCGGCGGACGCCAGCCGGCTACGCGCGCCGGCCGCCGCCGCCCGCTGGTACGACGCGGCCCTGCGGCTGCTGCCCGCCGTGGTCGGGGAGATCCACCCGCGGCGCATCGCCCTGCTCGCCCGGCTGGCGAGCGCGCTGGACTCGAGCTACCAGCCGGAGCGGGCCCGCGACGTCCTGGACGAGATCCTCGGCCTGATCCCGTCCTCACTCCCGGAGGAGCGTGCGCACGTGATCGCGCTGCGCTCCGCCGTCGACCACATGCTCGGCCGGCACGGGGAGGCCAGGGCCCTGGTGCTCGACGCGCTGGCGACGGCGGACCCGGCCACCCGCGAGGGCTGCCTGCTGCGCCTGCAGCTGGTGATCGACCACTTCTACACCGGCGAGTACGACGGCATGCGCCGCTGGCAGCGGGAGGCCCATCCGCTGGCCGAACGGCTCGGCGACCGGGCCCTGCTCGCCGTCTCCACCGGGCTGCTCGCGGGCGCCGAGTACATGGCCAGCGGTGTCGCCGCGGCCGACGCCGGCGCGACGGAGGCCGCCCGCCGCTACGACCTGCTGGCCGACGACGAGGTGCTGCCCCACCTGGCGATGCTCGCCTGGCTCGGCTGGACCGAGATGTATCTGGAACGGTTCACGGCCGCCGCGCGGCACCTCGACCGCGCGGACTCGCTCGCGCGCCGACGGGGTCGCGGCGTCACCCTCGCCATGGCGGCGGTCGGCCGGGCGACGCTGGCGGGCTGGCGGGGCCAGATACCGGAGGCGGCGCGGCTCGCCGAGGAGGCCGTCGAGTCGTGCCTGCTCGCGCCGCACCTGCCGTTCCTGTCCTGGGCGCTGGCGGTGCGCTGCTGGACGGCGACGCTGGACGGCGACCTGACCGAGGCGCTACGGCTCGGCGCGCACGCCGTCCAGGTCGCCCATCCCGATACCGACGCCGTCTCGGTGCTCGCCGGCTCGCACTACGCGGAGGCACTGGTCGAGGCCGGCCAGCCGGACCGGGCGATCGACGAGCTGTTCGCCGCCGCCGGCGGCCCGGACCTGCCCCGCGTCGAGGAGGCCTACCGCCCGTACTGGTATGAGCTGCTCACCCGGGCGGAGCTCGCCAGGCGCGATCTCGATCGCGCGGGCCAGCGCCGTCCCGGGCCCGCCCMGATCCGCCCGCCGAACCTGGCGCGTCCGTCGGAGGTGGTGCGTCCGTCGTCCGGGGCCGGCGCGGCCGGTGCGCTGGCGGGCAACGGTGCTGGCGATGCCGAAACGGTCGACGGGGTGGCGGCGGCGGAGCGGTGGGCCCGGCGGGCGGAGTACGCGGCCGCGCACGCGGGCGGTGGCCTGCCCGGGCGGGCGGCGTCCGCGTTGCGCGCGCGGGCCGCCGTGGAGCTCGCGCGCGGCGACGCGGTGGCGGCGGCGAAGGCCGCGCTCGCGTCCGCGGCCGCGGCCGAGCGGGCCGGCCTGCCCATCGAGTCGGGTCGATCGCTGACGCTCGCGGGGCGGGCGCTGACCGCCGTCGGCGACACCACAACGGCGGTCAGCGAGCTGCGGCGCGCCGAGTCCCGGCTGCGGGCGGCCGGCGCCCGGCGACCCGGCGACGAGGCGGCCCGCCTGCTGCGGCAGCTCGGCGAGAAGGTGGCCCGCGGCGGGCGCCCGGCGGGCTCCTGGCGTCCCGCCGCCCGGCAGGTGGGCGGGCTCGGCGGCGGCGACGGGCTGGGGGTCGGCGGCGGCGCGCCTGGCGGCGGCGCGCTGGCCGGCATCGGCGCCGCGGCCGACGGCGGCGCACAGGCGGGCGCCAGGAACAGCGAGATGTCGGGCGCGACGGCCGCGCGGCTGTCGGCGCGGGAGCGGCAGATCGCCGAGCTGGTGGCCGCCGGTCAGACGAACAGGCAGATCGCCGCCGAGCTGTTCGTCAGCGAGAAGACGGTCGAAAGCCACGTGACGAAGGTGCTGGCCAAGCTTGGAGTGCCTTCCCGGGCCGCKGTCGGCGCCGTCCTTCGATCCTGACGCCCCGGCCGCGCCGCGCCGGATTCGCGGCAGATCCTTGACAGTCAGAGCCCCTACGACGCGATGATCCAACGGCGGAGTTCCGGCCGATGCGCGAGCCGCGCTCGGGCGCATCCGGAACCAGGGTTTCCCCCGATGTTTTGGTCGGGAATAGCAGATCAGGCTGAACCTGCTGGTGKAGGTGTCCGACGTGGCCACGCGCGTCGGGCACCCCCACCGATCGGGGAGCCGGAACGGGGGGCGTGAGCATGGACGCGCGACGCCGTTCCGGCCTGGAACGGAGGCCACATGTCGATGCCTGAGCCCGCCACGGGACCGGCCGCGCCGGCGCGGCGCGGGTTCGCGACCGGCGGCGCCGGCCTCGCCGGCGCGCTGCTCATCGGGGCCGTGATCGCGGTCGTTCTCGGGGTCTACGGCCGGGTACACGAGCCCGCTCGGCGCCCGCTCTACACGCTGGGCTTCTCCTCGCCGCTCCCCATGAAGGCGTGGCTCACGACGGTGATCGTGCTGCTCGTCATCGTGCAGCTCCTCACCGCCCTGTGGATGTGGGGGCGGCTGCCGGGTGTCGGCTCAGCCGGGCCCGCCGTCGCGATCGTCCATCGGTGGAGCGGGACGGCGGCCTTCGTCATCTCGCTCCCGGTGGCGTTCCACTGCCTGTGGGCGCTCGGCTTCCAGACCGCGGAGCCACGCGTCGTCGTGCATGGCATCGCCGGCTGCGCGTTCTACGGCGCCTACGCGGCGAAGATGCTCGGTCTACGGGTAAAGAAGCTGCCTGGTTGGGCGTTGCCGGTGCTCGGCAGCCTGGTCCTGACGACGCTCATCGTGCTCTGGCTGACCGCGTCGCTCTGGTTCTTCACCCGCTCCGGCATTCCTCATGTCTGATCGCTCCGGCCGTCACGAAGAAGGGCTGAGATGACGCAAGACGTCTCCGCGCCGCCCCAGTCAGGGGCCCTCACCCGTCGGGCCGTCCCGGCCGTGGTCGTAGTCGCGGGTGCCGTCGCCGGCTTCGCCGTAGCGAAGGGGCACGACGAGAGCGAGACCGGCCCCGGCGCCAACGCGGCGGGCGGCGGCGGCGCGAGTGGCGGCACCCAGCTGGCCACGCTCGACCAGGTGCCGGCCGGTGGCGGCGTGGTACTCGACAAGGCCGGCATCGTGCTGACCCGGGACGACGCGGGCAACGTGCACGGCTTCTCGGCCATCTGCACCCACCAGGGCTGCACGGTCTCCGACGTCACGGACGGCACGATCAACTGCCCGTGTCATGGCAGCAAGTTCGACGCCGCGACCGGCGCCCCCGTCGCCGGCCCGGCCGGTAGCCCGCTGCCGCCGGTCGACGTCACCGTCCGCGACAACGCCGTCTTCACCGCGCCGGCCGGCGGAGGTGGTGGCGGCGGCGGCGGCGCGAGTAGCGGCCAGCTGGCCACGCTCGACCAGGTGCCGGCCGGTGGCGGCGTGGTACTCGACAAGGCCGGCATCGTGCTGACCCGGGACGACGCGGGCAACGTGCACGGCTTCTCGGCCATCTGCACCCACCAGGGCTGCACGGTCTCCGACGTCACGGACGGCACGATCAACTGCCCGTGCCACGGCAGCAAGTTCGACGCCGCGACCGGCGCCCCCGTCGCCGGCCCGGCCAAGAAACCGCTGCCGGCGGTCGACGTCACCGTCCGCGACAACGCCGTCTTCCCTTCCTGACAGTCCGCCCTCTCGGCGCACCGCGCCGGCCTTGGCCGGACCGAGACCCAGCCCGCCACCTGATCGCCGTCCGGCCCCGCGCTCGCGGGGCCGGACGTGCCCAGCACGAGAGGGGACCAGCGTGCCACCCGTCGCGCTGAGCGTCACGACCCCGGCCGAACAGCTCACGTTGCCCGGCGACCGCCCGGCGGTCGTCGGCCGGGCCCGCGACGCTGACATCGTCATCAGCAATCCGAAGGTCTCGCGCCGGCATGTCTCGCTCGAGCCGACGCCGGACGGCTGGGTAGCCCGAGACCTGAGCACCAACGGGATGTGGCACGACGGCGCGCAGGTCGGCTCGGTGCGGGTCGGCGGCGACGTGACCCGTCTGCGCCTCGGCGGCGCCGACGGTCCGGAGGTGGTGCTCGCCGCCCTGGTGCCGGCCGCCGCCGCCCCCCCGGCCGAGCCCACCCTCGACGAGCTCGAGACCAGGCTCGCGCCAAGTGGCGGCGCTCCGAACCCGGCCCAGCGGGCCGGCCGCGGGGCCACTCCGGCACCCGTGCCGGCCGGTGCGCACCAGTCCGCCGGCGTGCCTGCCCAGCGGACCGCGCCCGCGCCCGTCCCGAGCGCGCGGCGCAAGCCGCCCCGTTGGCTGAGCACGGTGCCCACGCTGATCTGGCTGTTCGCCGCCGCCTTCACCATCGGCGCCCTCGTCGCCCTCTCCTGACGATCCGCGCCGCGGCGGCGCGCCGGTGACCTCATGCGAGGAGAGAATGCGGTCGCGTGCTCTGGCTCTCACCGCCCGGGCGTGCCGCGGCCGACCCGGGCGGGACATTCCGACGACCGTTCCGCGACTCCGGACAGTCACGTTCGGCGGTGGGCGGAATGATTCTCACCAGTTCTTTAATCGCAACGGCCGGGCTTACCGCCTCTCAGCCCATCTGCCGGCCTACCGTCTGACCTGTCGGGTGGTATCGCCGTATAGGAAGGGCTGATATGACGCAGGAAGCCACAACCCAGGCCGAGCCGACCGAAACTCAGGTCAGGCCGGCCGGTCTCAGCCGGCGAGCGACGGTCCCGCTGATCGCCGCCGCCGTCGGAGCATCCGGCTACCTGCTGGCCGCATGCTCCAGCTCTGACGACGACGACGCTTCGTACTCCCAGGCCACCGGCTCCGCGGCGGCTCCGTCGGCCGCCACCAGTGCCGCGGGCACGGCCGGCGGCTCGACCGCGAGCTCCGGCGGCACCCAGCTCGCCACCCTGGACCAGGTGCCGGCGGGCGGCGGGCTGATCCTCTCGGACAGCAAGATCGTGCTCACGCGCACCAGCGGCAACGACGTGCACGCCTTCTCCGCCGTCTGCACCCACCAGGGCTGCACCGTCGCCAAGGTGGCCAACGGCACGATCGACTGCCCCTGCCACGGCAGCAAGTTCGACGTTTCCACCGGCGCCCCCGTCGCAGGCCCCGCCCCGAGCCCGCTCAAGTCCGTCGCCGTCACCGTGCGAGACAACGCCATCTTCCAGTCCTGAGGCCGCCCCGCCCCGGCTGGCCCGCCTCGAAACACGCGGCGGACCCAGCCGGGGCGGCCTGATCTCGCTCGCCCGAAACCGCCAGCGCCTCATCGGCTGAGTGGCTCACCGACGCGGTCTCCCCCACTGGCGCGGCCGCCCTCACCGCCACGTCGACCGCCGGCCGGTGATCATTCCCGCCTGGCACTCGTCCGCCACCCGGCGCCGCCGCGGGCGGCCCGACGCTCCAGCCGGATGTCCGCGGGTCCCGCGACCCGTCGCCCGGCTGTCGACGCGCGGATCCGCGGACCCGGCCGTTCCCGAGGACTGGCGGGACGGCCGGGCGGACCGCCGCGACCTGACTACCAAGAGTAGTGGTCCGGGTGCACATCATTTCCACCTCCAGGTCATCGTCGGCGGCGTTACTTCCGCGAAACGCATCGCGCGATTCAGCCGGCCGAAACCTGCGCGTCATTTTTTGCCGCTTCCGAAATATTTGCCGACGGCCCCGTCGCCGCGGCACCGGCACTCCGAGGCTCTTCACAGGCCCACCGCAAGGTGTGACGCAGGTCACACTCACTGCACGCTTTGAAGCCTCTTGAGAACTTTGCCGTTGACGTGCGAACATTTCGGTCAACCCCCCGCCCACAGGCGCCCGCGCCGTCGCGTCGCGCCTAGGTCCGGTCTGGGCCAACCCAGTTCTCCACACGCCGACAGGCGTGCTATTCGTGCTGTTTCATCATGGGTGGATGTTGACGGGGAGCATGAACAAGGTCGAGACAGTCGTCATTAACTGGAAACGTCCCGGCAATGTCGAACGGGTCGTGAACGCGCTTCGCGCGCAGTCCACCCCGTGCACCGTCACAGTTTGTGACACCCATCTGGATGACCAGTACGCGCTGTCGACGTCGGTGCTGGACAACGCAGACCGCGTCTACCGCTGGGGACACAACACCGGTCCCTACTCACGGTTCGTGCCGCTGGCCGCCTACGACCACGAGTACACGTTCTTCATCGACGACGACATGCTGCCTGGGCCCCGTTGCGTCGAGCACTTCGTCAACACCGCCGAGGCACTGCCCGGCTTCGGCTCGATCGGACAGATGGGCCGGATCATCCCGCCCGACGGCGTCTATCGGGCGCGCAACGTCGAGCGGCTCCCCCGGCCGCGGGAGATCGACGTCCTGGTCCGCGGCTTCTTCGTCCGCACCCGCAACCTGCACCATGTGGCTCAGCTGCGCTGGCTGATGAACTACACCGAGGAGCAGGTGCCCGAGGACGACATGCTGCTCTGTGTCGCGATGCGGCTGTGCGCCGGCCTGCGCAACTACCTGACGCCTACCAGCCCCGACCCCGAGACGCTCATGAACCAGATCGAGCTGCCCGACCCGCACGCCCTGCACCGCCGGCCCGACCACATCCAGCGCCGCATCGACTTCATGCTCGCCGCCAAGGCGATCGGCTGGCTGCCCGTGGACCCGGCGCCCGCGATCCCGGCCGCCACGATCCCGAAGCAGCTCACCGGCGCCGAGCGGACGGGCCCGGTTGGCGAAGGCGACGGCCTCGTTCCGTCGCCGCTGACCGGACCCACTCTCGCGGGTCGCAACGGCCATGCAAACGGCAATGGGAAGCGGGCCCAGAACGGTCATGGCAAGGCATCGGTAAGCCAGGGAGTGCTTTATCTGGCGCTCGGCGACATGTACACGAAGCTCGCGACCGACAGCGCCCGCACACTGCGTCTGCACGGTTACGACGGCCCGGTGCGCGTCGTCACCGACGCGCCCAGCCACGAGCTGGTCGACCTGGAATGCGAAACGCTCATCGTCGGCAGCCTTCCCGGCGGGTTCGCGTCCCGCTTCCACAAGACCCAGCTTTACCGCTGGTCGTTCCAGCGCACGCTCTTCCTCGACGCGGACACGATCGTCATCTCCCCGATCGAGGAGATCTGGGAGCTGCTGCGCGGCCACGACATGGCGATGGCTCCGGACATGCACTCGTCCGTCGGGGACGTGATCGCGCACAGCGTCAACGACCCCACCCGGCGGGCGCCGGAGTACCAGCTGATGTCCGACCTCGGCCTGGCCGACCGCCGCTACTACAACAGCGGCGTCATGCTCTTCGACCAGAACGGGCGCACGGGGAGAATGTTCAACCACTGGCACCAGGAGTGGAACCGCTTCGGCGGCGAGGACCAGCTCGCCCTCGTCCGGGCGATCGCCGCCACCGGCACGAGGGTGTCCCCCCTCGACTCCGCCTGGAACCGCAGGCCGAAGGCGTTCTCCTCGGTCAACGAGGCGCGCACCGCCGGCGTACGCATCCTGCACTTCCTGTCCCGGCAGCGTCCCCTGCTCAACGAGGCATATCTGGGCGTCGTCGCCGAATACCTCGGCTGATCGGGACGCCCGAGATCAGTCCGCCGGTGCGGCTCGGACCGCCTGCCCGGCGGCAGGCGGTCCGAGCGGGCAGTTCCTCGGGTTCGTCGCGACGGGCGTCCCGTCCAGCGCGCAGTGCAGAAAATGCGGTTGGACGGCGTTGGCCGGCGCCGGCGGCGGCACGCCGGCGGCCGGCCCTCCTCGGGCGGGCCCGGCCGCCGGAGCCGGGACTGGCACCCGCGTCGGCACCCGGAATGCCGGGCGTGGCGGGTTGCGAATGCCGAGGGCCGCCAGCAGGCCGCCGGCGGCGCAGAGTGCGGCGGCCAGCCACATCGCGATACGGAAGCCGTGGTTGAAGGCGCCCGAGTCCAGATAGGCCCCGCCGCTCAGCCCTGCGGCCGCGGGCAGCACGGCGACGGCGAGGAGACCGGCGGTGCGGGCCACGTCGTTGTTCACCGCGGAGGCGACGCCGGCCTTGTCGGCGGGCGCCGCGCCGAGCGCCGTCGACGTCAGCGGCGCGACCGTCGTCGCCAGACCCAGGCCGAGTACGGCGACGGCCGGCAGCACGTCACGCAGGTAGCCGTCGCCATGGCCTGCCCGGGACAGCAGCGCGAGCCCCGCGGCGGCGAGCAGCGGCCCGGCACTCATCTGCAGCCGGGGACCGATCCGATCCGCCAGCGCGCCAGAGCGAGCTGACAGAGCCAGCATGATGATCGTGATGGGTAGCAGAGCGGTTCCCGCCTCGATCGGCGAGTACCCGCCGGCCTGCTGCAGCTCGATCGGCAGCAGGAACAACGCACCGCCGAGCGCCGCGTACATCACGAAGGTGACCAGGTTCGCCGCCGTGAACTGCCGGGAGGCGAACAGCGTTGGCGGGAGCATCGGCTCGCGCTCCCGCTGCTCGGCGACGATGAACGCACCCAGCAGCGCCACGCCAGCCGCCAGTGACCCGGTCACGACCGGCGAGGTCCAGCCACGGCCCGGCCCTTCGATCAGCCCGTAGGACAGCCCGACCAGGCCGAGCGTCACCAGCGCCGCGCCGGTCACGTCGATCCGGCGCGGCGCGGCCGGGTCGGTCGACTCCGGTACGTGCCGCGCCGCGACCGCCAGCACCGCCACGGCGAGCGGCAGGTTGATGAAGAAGATCAGCCGCCAGGAAACCGCGCCAACCAGCCAGCCGCCGAGAAACGGCCCGACGGCCGTCGTCACCCCCGACAGGCCAGACCAGGCACCGATCGCCCGCGAGCGATCGTCCGCGGCGAAGGACGCCTGCAGGATCGCGAGGCTGCCCGGCGTCAGCAGCGCCCCACCGACCCCCTGCAGCGCCCGCGCGCCGACCAGCACGGAGGAGTTCGGCGCGAGCCCGCAGAGCAGGGACGCGAGCGCGAACCACCCGACGCCGAGCATGAACACCCGACGCCGGCCATACCGGTCACCGAGCGAACCGCCGAGCAGCAGCAGCCCGGCCAACGCGAGCGTGTACGCGGTGACGACCCACTGCAGCGAGGCAAGGCCGGTTCCGAAGTCGCGCCCGATGGACGGCAGCGCGACTCCGACCGCGGTCGCGTCGATCGACGCCAGGCCCGAGCCGAGGACGGTCGCGAGCAGCACCCATCGCCCACGCGCGGACCCCACCACCAGGTCGCCCGCCCGCCAGGCCTCGGCCTGCGGCTCCACGAGGGCCGGCCCGTCGGCCGGGTCCGGACCGTCGGCCGGGTCCGGACCGTCGGCCGGGTCCGGACCGTCGGCCGGGTCCGGACCGTCGGCCGGGTCCGGACCGCCCCGCCCGGCAGGGGGCCACGGCGGTACACCGGTCGGCATAGCCGGACCCTACGCCGCCGGCCGGCCCGGTCACCCGGACCAGGCCGCCGGGCAGCCAGACCGCCGGGCAGCCGGGCAGCCGGGCAGCCGGGCAGCCGGGCAGCCGGGCAGCCGGGCAGTACCTACCGCAGCGCCTCGCGGTCGTCGTCCTGGTCCTGGAAGGCGCGGACCGACCAGCTGACACGGGTGTCGGCCACGTCGCGGCGTTCTTCCAGCACTCGCAGCAGAACCAGGAGGAAGAGGGTGCCCAGCGCCAGTAGCAGCGCCAGGATGAGTGTCACTAGATAGAAGTTCGTCACGGCCGGTACCTCCGGGTTCTTGCATTCGTTTTCCTGCGCTGTCGCCGCGGCTGGCAGCTGGCCGACGCCAACCGCTGTGGCGGGTGGTGAACTAGTGCTTGTCGCCGCTGCGCGGCCCATAGGAGCGGACGGATACCGGTGCGCCACAAACCTCGGCGACCAGGTCCGGCCACTCGTCCGGGCCCGGCGACGCCTCGTCGAGGACCGGCAGGGCCCGCAGCAACTGGCGGGTGAGCGCGGCCGACCGCTCCAGGTCACCGGCCGGCCCCGGCGTCAGCCGGTCGATCCGCCGCACCGCCGCGTCCGGGCGCGGCCCGCTCGGCGCGTCCCGCGTCCGGGCGCCCGCCGGGCTGTCGACAAGGTCCATGTCATCAGGCTGCTGGACCGGCCCCGCCGTGATGTCGCCGCAGTCGGAGAAGCCGCCGCTCCCAGGTGTCGCGTCCGCGACGTCGTAGGCCCGGCACACCCCGAGCGGGTGGGCGGCGGGGGCGTCGAGGTGGGTGAGCGCGACCGCGTCCACCCCGCCCGCGACCTCGACGGCATACCGATGGGCGACCGCGTCGAAGTGCCCGACCCGGAAGGCCCCCTGCCAGCGGCCGACGCCGTTGTGCCGGTCGGGCAGTGCCGCGGTCAGCGCGGCGTCCTCGCTCACCAGCGGGCCGGCGCCGTGCCGGGTGGTGAAGGTCCGCAGCACCCCGAGGCGGGTGACGTCGCCGCCGTCCACCCCGGCGTCCCGCAACAGCTTCTCCGCGTTCGCGAACGTCGTCGTCGACCAGGTCGTGTACGGGTGGAAGCCGTGCCACTCATCGAGCAGCACGCCCTGCGCCCCCTCGAAGACGACCGGGCCGGCGCGCAGCAGCTCGACGACGTGCCGGTCATCGACGAACCGGACCGTCCGGGCGAACTCGCCGAACACCTCGACGCAGTCCTCGACCGGCGGCGCCGGCAGCGGCCCGAGCTCCGACTCCAGCAGCGCCCGCAGCTCGCCGAGCAGCCGGCGCAGCCGGGCGGGGTGCGCGCAGTCGCCCACCCGCGGCGCGTCGTCGGGGTAGGCGAGGGCGTAGGCGGCCGTCTCCCCGATCCCCATTCCACACGAACCGTGCCGCCCGGTGCCGCGGGCGAGCTCCCTGGCCCGGTTCGCGGCCGCGTGGTACGGCGTGGTCAGCAGCGCGTCCCGGTGAACGGTGAGCGCCCCGAACGGGTCGGGCACGCCGAGGGCGGCGAGATGGTCCGCCTCCGCCGCCAGCGCCAGCGGGTCGACGAGCATGTACCGCGACAGGTGGGTCGGCACGCCGGCGAGCGTGCCGGCGCCGAACTGCGCGAAGGTGTGCTGGCGGTCGTCGTCGGTGACGACGTTGTGCGCCGCCTGCGCGCCGCCGTTGAAACGGACCACGGCGCTGGYCGGCCGGCCGGCAGCCGCGGCGGCCCGGCAGAGGTRGTCGACGACCGTCCCCTTGCCGGCGTCGCCGAAGCCGAGATCGACGACGATCACATGGTCGGGCCGCATCTCGGCTCCTTCCTTCCTTGACTCGGCGAAAAGACGGAAGACGGAAAGACGGTCAGAGACGGGCGATGCCGCCGTCAGGGTTGGCCAGGGGCCGGGCGCCGCCGGGCCGGATCCGGGACAGCGCCTTGCCGACAGGGGCGACGGCGGCGTCCGCGCCCAGGTCACGCAGGTCGTCGAGGCCCTCGTCGAGGTCGATCGAGTCCTCGAGGATGCCGATCGTGAGCGCGATCGTCTCGCAGGCCAGGCCAAGGTCGTCCAGCTCGATCACCCTCTCGCCGAGCAGCGCCCGCCAGGTGTCGAGCACCGCGCTCTCCCGCGCGTGCGCGGCGCCGGCCGGGATGATGAAGAAGACGTGGTACATCCGCTGGAGCTCCGTGAGGATCTCCGTGGTGGGGATGCGCCCGCCCAGCCGGTCGCCGATCACGTCGCGGACCTGGCCGGCGTCGACCGCCTTGTAAGGGTTCTCGTCGCCGATGATGAACAGGTAGCCCTTGCGGCCGCGCTTCTCGAAGCAGTCGATCGCGGTGTGCCGGGCCATGAAGTACATGGCGAGCTCGTACGACTCCTTGACCTGGCCGCCACCGCCGCCCTCCAGGATGATGTTGCCGAGGTGCGCGTCCATCCTGTTGTCCGACTCGAACTGGCCGACCTGCAGCGGCACCCGGTCACAGGTGGCGTCGCCGATGGCGCCGAACATGATCTGCGGGTGCTCGACGTAGCCCTTGCGCAGCAGCAGGCCGAACAGCGCCGGCAGCTTGCTCTGCAGCTCACGCGGCACCGAGCCCATCGAGCCGGTGACGTCGAACAGCACCGAGATGGCGACCGAGGTCGGGTGCTCGTCCGAGTCGCGGCTCTCCCGCGCCGTCACGCCGCGCGGGTCGAGGTCCGCGTGGACCTTCATCGCCCGGCCGGCGTGGCGCATCCGGTCGCTGTAGTCGAAGGCGCTCCGGCCGCTGCTGCGCCGGAAGCTCGCGGCCGCGTCGTAGACGTTTGTCGACCAGCTACCGCTACCCATGGTGATCCTCCAGGAGGAGAAGAAGGGATGATGACGTTGGTCGGGGCCGGACCTGGCCCCTGGGAGGGCGCCGCCGGCGCGCGGTCAGCGCGCCGGGCGCGGCATCGTGAACGGGCGGAACCGACGGGGGCCGTACAGGCGGCCCAGCAGGTCGTCGAGCTCGCCGAGCAGTTGCCAGGCGTCGTCCGGCCGCATGGACGGTGCTGGTAGCAGGCAGCCGCCGAGGAACCGGCGGATCGGCGCGGGCACACCGGCGCCGAGCCCGGCCGGGTCAGGGCTGCCCAGGAGGTAGGACACGCAGCGGGTGGCGAGGGCGAGGTCGGTCGCCGCCCCCGGCGGCTCGCGGCGCGCCACCTCCGGCGGGTACCAGTCGGCGTACGCCGCCACCAGCGCGGGGATCCGCCGACTCGGGTCGCCGCCACCGTCGCCGTCGTCGAGCCCGGACGCCCCGCGCCCCGGCGTCCGGGGCCATGACGCCCCGCGCCCCGGGCCACCGGTGAGCCCGGCGCCGCGGTACGGGCCGACGATCGCGTCCGGCGCCGGGTCCGGGACCGCGCTGTAGCACCAGTCGACGAGGACCAGGCCGTGCTGCTCCGGGTGGATCAGGACGTGGTCGGGAAGCACCGCCCCGTGCGCGACCCCGGCGCGGTGCGCGTAGCCGATCACGACGAGCAGCCGGCGCCACATCCAGACGGCGTCGCGCGGGTCCAACCCGCCCGGGTACGCGGCGCGCACCTGGGCCAGCGTCACGAAGCCGTCGAGCCTGCCCAGCACGTTCGCCCGGCGGCCCGCGCCGCCGGCCGCCGGATCGGCGAACCGGCCGGTGTCCACCAGCCGCGGCACGTAGGGAGCGAACTTCGGGTCACCCAGCCTGGCGATCCGGCGCAGCGCCGCCGCCTCCCGGGCGAGAAGATCGTCGTCGGCCACCGCGCGGGCGATCTTCACGACGTAGGGCGGATCGGCACCGTCGGCCGGTCCACCGGCGTCGTCGCCGTCGGCTGGCGTGGCCCGGGCCACCCGGTACAGGGTGGTGATGTCACCGTCCGCGTACCGCTCGCCGACGGTGTACGCGAGCCGGGAGCCGGCCGCGCCGGTGGCGCCGGCTGAGCGGGCCGAGCCGGTGCGAGCCTTCGCCGCCGGCGCGCGGCCGCGGCCGAAGACGACCGTGCCGGACCGGTCGCCCCGCCGCGCGCCCGACGTGYCGCCCGCGGCCAGCTGATGGGCCTCCCACAGCTCGGTGAGCCGGGTGAACGCCCTGGCCGCCTCGGTGCGACGGGCCATCGGAGCGACGTCCGGATGCGCGAGCCGGGCCATGGCCCGGTAGACGCGGCGGGCCGCGCGCAGCGCCGCCTCCGGCGAGCGGCCGGCGGTCGGCTCGGCGGGCCCGAACAGCTCCCGTTCCCCGAGGCCCTGGCGCAGCACGAGGTCGATCACCTCGTCGAGCGAGGCGGGCTGACGCGGACCGTCCTCGCCAGCGCCGCCGCGACTCGTCGCCGTCGGCGGGATGGTGGCCGAACCGGTGTGGGTCATCGTGGCTCCTCCTGCCCTGGACGCAGCAGCGCGGGGTGCAGCAGCCGGGCCGGGCCGGCGCGGTAGAGCCGTGCGCGCCGGCCGCCACGGGCGCCGCCACGCGCGGTGGTGGCACCGGTGTCCTCGACGAAGCCCGGCGCGGAGAGCACCTTGCGGTGGAAGTTGGGCGCGTGCAGCGGCTGCCCCCACACCGCCTCGTAGACCTCTCGCAGCTCGGTGATGGTGAACTCGGGCGCGACGAACGTGGTCGCCAGCGGCGTGTACTCGAGCTTGGAGCTGGCCCGGTCGAGCGCGTCGTCGAGGATCCGCGCGTGGTCGAACGCCATGTGGTCGCGGTCGACGCGGACAACCGGAACCCAGGCGGCCGTCTCGGCGTCGCCACCGGCGGTCGGGTTCGGCAGATCGGGAGCGAAGGCCAGGTAGGCGACCGAGATGACCCGCATCCTGGGATCCCGACCCGGTGCTCCATAGGTCGCCAGCTGTTCCAGGTACACCCGGGCGAGGCGACGGTCGACCGCTCGCTGGTCCGTGGACGCCGCGAGCCCGGTCTCCTCGGCGAGCTCGCGGACCGCGGCCTCCGACAGATCCTCGTCGCGCCGGGTACCGTCCGGCCCGATCGCCGGGCGGACGAACCCACCCGGCAGGGCCCACCGTCCCAGGTACGGCGGCTGGCCGCGACGGACCAGCAGCACGTGCAGCGTGGGCACCGCCTCGACGACCCGGATGGTCAGCGCGATGACGTCGACCGTGACGGCGATCGGCTCGTAGCTCCGCGGGTCGTAGGAGGAGAGGAACGCCGCCTCCGCCGCGTCGTCGTCCGCGGCGAGGACGACCGCCTCGTCGCGGGCGTCTTCGACGAAAGGATCTTCGTCGAAGACGCCCGCGACGACCGACGGCACCGGCCCCCCCGACGGCACCGGTGCCGTCGGCGCCGGCGAAACGGCCGGCCGCGATGGCCGCCTCCGCTCCGACCCAGGGCCCACGATGGCTCTCCTAAGGATTGGACGGCGAGTTCTACTCGGACCGAGTAGCTCTCAACAGGAGTAGTTCTCAACCCAAGAATTTCTGAGGTTGAGAAGAACCTAACTCACAAGTCCCCAGCCGCCAAGGGATTTTGTCGCCCACGCGACATCTTGCCCACGCGGCGCGCCCGCCGGAGACGGGAGGGCGCGGGACCGCGGGGCGCTCAGGTCGAGAAGGACGCGGAGCAGGTGGTCAGTGGGCCGGTCCAGGCTGCCCCGGACCACGGGACCCCCGGGATCCATGCACGGCCGCGGTCGAGATGGCTCGCGGCCACCGAGCTCGTCGAGAGTCCTGCGACCCGCGACTACCGCTCGGTGGCCGCTTCATGTCCGCGACGGCGACACCGGGCCGCGTCGGCCAGCAATCCGCCGCGCGGACATTCGCCTCACTGGCTGGTCACGAACAGCGCCGCCGTCCTAGACGACGGACGCAGCCGACAGGCCGGCCCGCTCCATCGCGGACCGGAGGGTTCCCAACAGCAGTTGCACCTCGGTCATGACCTGTGCGCCGGGAGCGGCCACCCTGGGGATCTGAGCGGGCGCCATCGCCAGCCCGAGGGCCTGGGTGGCATCGGGCAGTCCGGCGCCGGCCCGACCTGGCCCGAACTCGGGCAATGGCCGACAGCAGGCCATCAGAACGTCGAACAGCCGCTGCACCCGTTCCGCCGGGTTCACGAACGGTCGTCGGAAGTCCGCCCGATGTGCCAGGATCAGCCCGGCGAGCCCGGTGACATGCGGCGCGGCCATTGAGGTGCCGTCCAGCGCCGCGTAGCCCCCGCCAGGGACCGACGATACGATCGCCACTCCTGGGGCGACCGCGTCGATCTCCGGGCCCACGCAGCTGAACCTCGCCGGGAAGTAACCATCCAGGGTCGGCTGGCCGATCACCGCCTCCGCATGGTTGCTGTCCGCTGGGAAGGTGTCGGCCTTGCCCAGGGCCGCCACCGTGAACACCGTCGGCAGCGAACCTGGGAACCGGACCGGCTGATCCGCGACGTTGCCAGCGGCCACGATGCACGCCACCCCGGCCTGCCGGGCTTCCTCGATCTTCCTGGAGACAAAGATCGATCCGGCGTCGGCACCGAGGCTGAGGTTCACGATGTCGATCTTCTGCTGAATGCAGTAGTCGAGCGCCTCGATGAGGTCGCTGAACCGCCCACCMGGGAAGATCTTGCAGACGTGGATCTCCGCACCCGGCACGATGCCGATGATGCCGCGCCCGTTGTCGGCTCCGGTGACGGTGCCCGCGCAGTGCGTGCCATGCCCGACCTCGTCGGTGTCCCAGTGCCTGCCAGCCCGGTCAACCAGGTCGAACCCAGCGGTGATCCGGCCTTTCAGGTCAGGGTGGTTGACGTCGACGCCCGAGTCGATGAGGGCGATCTTGACGCCGTCACCGCGGTAGGTCGGCGGGATACGGTCGATCCCCATGGCCCGCTGGCCCCAGGTGAACTGCTGCCTGCTCGGGAAGTCCGGCATCAGCTGGCTCAGCGGCTCCAGCGCGATGACGTTGTCCTCGCTGGCCGACAGGCGTGGGCGGTCGATCGAGCGCTCCCAGTAGTCCGACGCCGGTCGGACGTAGACGTTCTGGATGGTGCCCGGGGTGTCGGCGATCAGCGTCACCGAGACCCGACCGTTCTGGTCGGTGATCCCCTGTACGGGAAAGTTCCGCCCCTGGACCAGCACGGTTGCCCCGGCGACGCCCGTTCCGTCACGGCCCTGGACCGTGAACGACAGGCTCGTCGTCTCTCCGGGCGTGGCGAGTCTTCCGGGGTCCGGCAGGACCCCGGCCGCACCCAGAGCGGGATCGGCGACATTCAGCCTCCGGTCCGGCTCGATGAGCACGTCCGGGGCTTGGCGCAACGCGGCCGCCCGATCCTCGGGCATCTCGAAGACGGCAATCTTCGACGGCTGCGCCGCGCCGGTGCCGAACGTCGCTAGCGGGCCGTTGGTGGACATCGCCAGCTCACGGTGGAACGTGACGTCTGGCAGCGTCTTGAGCCGCTCGAATATCGCCTTCGGATCCGCCACGCTTACTCCGGCGGGCAGCAGCTCCCGAGGAGCCGCGCCGACGAGGTACCGGCCGTGGCGACGCTCGACCTCGCGCCGGGAGGCTGAGCGCCCGGACGCGGTCGAACGGGCCGAAGCCGAGGCGGAAGACGGCGAGGATTTCCCTTTCGGGTTGCTCTCCATCTGTAGTGT
>NZ_MBLN01000057.1:0-2234 GCF_001854645.1 Pseudofrankia sp. EUN1h
GGGAAGATCTTGCAGACGTGGATCTCCGCACCCGGCACGATGCCGATGATGCCGCGCCCGTTGTCGGCTCCGGTGACGGTGCCCGCGCAGTGCGTGCCATGCCCGACCTCGTCGGTGTCCCAGTGCCTGCCAGCCCGGTCAACCAGGTCGAACCCAGCGGTGATCCGGCCTTTCAGGTCAGGGTGGTTGACGTCGACGCCCGAGTCGATGAGGGCGATCTTGACGCCGTCACCGCGGTAGGTCGGCGGGATACGGTCGATCCCCATGGCCCGCTGGCCCCAGGTGAACTGCTGCCTGCTCGGGAAGTCCGGCATCAGCTGGCTCAGCGGCTCCAGCGCGATGACGTTGTCCTCGCTGGCCGACAGGCGTGGGCGGTCGATCGAGCGCTCCCAGTAGTCCGACGCCGGTCGGACGTAGACGTTCTGGATGGTGCCCGGGGTGTCGGCGATCAGCGTCACCGAGACCCGACCGTTCTGGTCGGTGATCCCCTGTACGGGAAAGTTCCGCCCCTGGACCAGCACGGTTGCCCCGGCGACGCCCGTTCCGTCACGGCCCTGGACCGTGAACGACAGGCTCGTCGTCTCTCCGGGCGTGGCGAGTCTTCCGGGGTCCGGCAGGACCCCGGCCGCACCCAGAGCGGGATCGGCGACATTCAGCCTCCGGTCCGGCTCGATGAGCACGTCCGGGGCTTGGCGCAACGCGGCCGCCCGATCCTCGGGCATCTCGAAGACGGCAATCTTCGACGGCTGCGCCGCGCCGGTGCCGAACGTCGCTAGCGGGCCGTTGGTGGACATCGCCAGCTCACGGTGGAACGTGACGTCTGGCAGCGTCTTGAGCCGCTCGAATATCGCCTTCGGATCCGCCACGCTTACTCCGGCGGGCAGCAGCTCCCGAGGAGCCGCGCCGACGAGGTACCGGCCGTGGCGACGCTCGACCTCGCGCCGGGAGGCTGAGCGCCCGGACGCGGTCGAACGGGCCGAAGCCGAGGCGGAAGACGGCGAGGATTTCCCTTTCGGGTTGCTCTCCATCTGTAGTGTCAGTGCTCCTACTAGTCGGAGGGAAATTTCAGAACGACTTGATTCAGAACATTTCGAGTGGCCGGTCCGGCTCTATCTCGATCGCGGACCCGTACTGCTTACGCAGGAGGTCGGCGTCCTCCTCCCGGAGATCGGCCACGAGCAGCTCCAGCCGCTCGGCCGAACCGAGCCGCCGCCGGGCTCGGGTTTCAGGATCGCGCTCCAGCTCGTCAAGGAGCCGGCGCAGACTGCCCGGGTCTCCGGAGATCAGATAAGCGGAGCGGCCCCCGCCCGCGGCGACCGCGTCATCGGGAATCGGCATCGGTCACAGCGGCGGCAGTGCCGGGTTCAGAGCGATGACCTGCTGAAGCGCCTGAGCGACCGAGTACGCCTGCGCGAGCGACTCCTGGTTGCGCCGCACCCGGTAGAGCTCCACCCCGACCATCATCGGCGGGATGAACTGCGCGAACTGGGGAATACTCGGCGTCGTCCGCTCCAGCCAGGCGTGGATTCGCTGTAGGAACATCGCGGCCTGGGTCCGATATACGTCCTGCGCCAGCGGCGCCATGGCGGTGAGCCCGCCGCCGAGGCCGACTGCCTGCTGTGGCCACTGCCCGGATGGCGACCCGTTGGCGGTCGCGCCGGCGTGGGGCACGCTACTTACCGTTGCCATGAAGGATTCCGTTCGAAGGGGTGATGATCGGGAAGTGGAACATTGGTTCCGCGCTGTCGCGGTGTAGCAAGCGCGGCTTCAGTGGAAGTCCGCGCTGCTGCGAACAGACCGGTCAGCAGGCCACCCAACGCTGCTGCCAGAGGTGCGGGTTGATTCCCGCGTAGGGCTGCCCGCCGCAGGTGAGGGCGTCGACGGCGTTCTGGTGCTGCCGGACCGCCGCGTGCTGAGCGGCAATCTGCTGGGCGGCAGCCAGCTGCTGGGCGGCGGCCTGCTGAGCGGCAGCCTGCTGAGCGGACAACGGAATCAGGATCCCGCCGAGGGCACCGCCCGCGGTGCCGAGACCAGGGATTCCGATCGCGTCGCCGAGCACGGATCCACCCAGGCTCCCAATGAGGCCACCAAGAATGCCGTAGGGGGCGAGCTGGTGCGCACCCGCCGGCATCATCCCGCCCGGCGCCGCCGAGAACGGGCTCAGACCACCCAGCCACGACCCCAGCTGCCCCAGACCCGGAATACCAGTCACATCACTGACCACATTTCCGGCA